>DASXTZ010000236.1:0-8782 GCA_036505135.1 Ignavibacteria bacterium | reverse complement strand
CATCATTCTCTCTCCAATCAACCCATGCAGGTGACCAAACTCTTCCCGGAACCCATACCCAGCCAAGAGCAGGTGAATACATCCATCTCCCGTAATGATGCACAACTTCCTCATATGGAGTCGCAGCCTGAAAATACCAGCCTGCATCAGTATACAGCCATTGTCCGTTTGAATAAGGAACATAAGCAGGTTCCATAGTTGGCTCTCCTGCAGTTATTCCGATAGCAAGATTTGGAGAAGGTTTCCAGATAAAGAATGTTCCAAAGGCAATATCAGAAGCATATGCGTCTTTAACTCCGAATAAATCTGAAGTAGAAATTGATCTGTGAGGCATTTCACCGCTGGCAGAACCATTTTTTAAATTTAATCCTATATCCTTATCAGTAACTTCAATCCATTCACCGTGAGGTGCAAGCTCATCGTAAAATTCCTTATAATCAACGTTCAGCAGATCTTCATCAGTTTCTTTGTAATCCTTTTCATCTATAACAGCCCTCTCAACATTTTCGCTGTTTTCTTTTTGTGTCGTTTCATCTGTTTTTTTGCTGCATGAAATCAACCCTAAAAACAGAAATACAACTACCAAAAATGCTGCGAGTTTAAATTTTGATGCGTTCATTTTTTAACTCCTTAAAATAAATTTTTTATATATTATAATTTAAAATCTAAGCCAAGCTCGATAGTATTGAAATCATAATTTCCGAAACCAAGTGTTAAGCCTCCTGAGACGCTGTTACTGAAGAAATACCTGAAGCCAGCCTGGCCCCAAAGCCATGCGCCGCTTGTATAGGTAACATCAGAAATATAAACAGCATTACGGGTAACGTCCGTATAAGAATTATTAATTGAATTATATCCAACTACTAAGCCTACATATGGCACGAAGCTTCCATTGCCAATTTGATTAAAATTATAATTTCCCTGAATTCCAAATGAAGAAAATGTATAACGCCTTGAATCTCCGTTGCTGTATGCAACACTGAAGGTATAATATCTGAAAATGCCTCCAAGGCCCAAAGTACCAACCCCTGCCTGCGAAAGCTGTGATTCAAAATTCGCACCGATTACAGGAGCATTATTTGCCGGCCAAAAACCAACTGAAAATCCCAGAAGATTATCTCCATCTTTGAGTTGTGAAAACGAAACTTGGGAAACTAGTAATAATAATGTTACGGATAAAATGTGAAATTTCATAAATCCCGCCTAAAAACAAAAAATTTAAAATTTTTGGTACGAAAACAACAATTATAGATAGCACAATTCTTATACCAATATTAAATTGGAAATTTATTATAAAATGAAATCAAACAACATTGGTAAGAATATATTGAGACAATGTTGTCAAATTCATAAACTATAGTGAAACAATAGTTTAGTATTTTTTGTCAATTTAGTCAAGGTTTGTAGGCAATCGACGAAGCTCCTATTACTTCACCTTTTACATCTAAAATTGGAGAGATTTTAACGGATACCCTGATCAATATTCCATCTTTCTTTCTGCGAAAAGTGTTATAATGATTTATATGGCCTCCTTTTTTAATAATTTCCATAATTCCATTAACCTCATTCAATGAATCCGGCGGGACTATGTTCGCTATAGATTTGCCAACAATCTCTTCAGCTTTATAACCATAAAGATTCTCAGCACCTTTGTTCCAGTACAATATTCTGCCCGTTATATCTTTGGCAATAATAGCATCATCGCATGATTCGACTACCGAAGCCAGCAGATTAATTCTCTCCTCCGCCTTCTTGCGAATTGTAATATCATGCATAAATACTTCAACTCCAGATTTGCCGAAATAATTGATTGGTTTGGCAGTTACTTCAACAATAAGTGAGCTTCCATCGAGCCCAAGGGTTCTTGCCTCAAGGATGGGAACAGTCATTCCTGTCCGCAGTAGATTAACTCTGTACGCAAATATTTTATAATAGTCCGGATGAAGAAACTCAAAAATAGATTTCCCAATAACATCCTCATTACCTTCAGCACCAAACAAAGAAATAGCGATCTTATTTGCAAAAACAATTTTACCCTCAACATTTACATAAATTCCTATTGGTGAAAATTCTACTAAATCTTTATATTTCTTTTCACTTTTTTTTAATTCATCTTCAGCTTTTACTCTTACTGTAATATCTCTTACGGCATGGATGTAGAATAATTCATCTTCTACTTCTAAGGATCTTGTACTTATCTGAACCGGGAAAAGTTCACCATTTTTTTTGACATGGCGGATCTCAAAAATAGAATCAATAGCTTTGATCGAACTTGAAAGAAATCTTTCAACCTCGCTTTGGCTATATGGCGCCCTAAGGTCGTTTATATGCATATTTAAAAACTCTTCGCCAGAGTATCCATACACATCAATTGCCTTAGAATTACACCACACAATGTAGTATTTTTTATTGAGAATAAAGATTGGATCGTTGATAGAATTAAGCAGGGTATTCCATTCAACCGTTGAAGAAAAAAGCTGGGCTTTCATAATTATACCCTCCTTTTAATTATGAATTTTGCACCCACCTGCACATTTGTGCATCGGGCATTACCACCCAGCATAGCCTTTTAAAAAATATTCCCTTCGTAAAAAAACAATTTTTTTAATAAAAATGTTTCAAAAAAATAACGATAAGAGAAATAATAAGGTAAAAAAATGCCCAATCCTTTCCGATTGGGCTTTGGTTGAATTATATGACAGCAAAAGAGGATTAGAACCTACCCTCTAATCCCGAACTACCAATACTCAATTGGCTGCAAATATAGCTTAAAGTATTACTTTATGCAATAGGTGTAACTTTTATTTTTTAAATATAGTTGATTTATATTAATTTAAGGTTCAGAAAAATATATTATCGTTTGATAGTTAAAAGGTCTATATTTATTAATTATTGTTTCAATTATTTTGTGTTATGAAAATTATTTTTTATAAAGCTTCATTAATAATGTTTGTGCTTTGCGGCTTATCCTTTTCACAGAGTTCTTCAAACATGAGGCCACTGGCAAATATAGATAACCATAACATTGATGGATTATATTCAGCTTGCTGGGGTTATACTGATTCAATCGGAAATGAATATGCAATTCTGGGATGCCCGAAGGGAACCGCCTTTATTAATATAACGGATACAAACAATATCCGGGAAGCTGCGTACGTTCCCGGCCTGCTTTCGTGCTGCAGAGAGATGAAAACATTTGGCCACTACGTTTATGTAGTTGCCGATGGAATTTCAAGCGGTTTACAAATAATAGATCTGAAATACCTTCCTGATTCCGCCAGGCTTGTAAACACTTTTTTCTTCCCGGGCTTTACCCGCGGACACACAATCTCACAGGAAGGGCCCTATCTTTACATACACGCTGGCGATTACTCAAACGATGGCCTTTTTATCCTTGATATAACTGATCCAATTAATCCTGTAAAACGCGGTGAATGGGAAACAGCAGTAGTGCATGATTCAAGAGTGCGGCATGATACCATTTGGGCATGTAATATATACAATCCGCCTGGAACAATTTCGGTAATTGATGCAAGAGATAAAGATAACCTTGTAACAATCACTTCCTGGGTAAACGGGCAAAACCCGGGGCCGCACAATATTGCCATTTCAAGTAACAGAAGGTTTGCTTTTGTAACGGATGAGATTGGTGGTAACCCAAGAACATTGAAAATATGGGATATTACCAATCTGAATGATGTCAGGTTCGTTACAACCTGGCAGCCAAACGGTATAACCACATCTATAATTCATAATGTTGAATTATTTGACAGCTATTTATTTGCTGCTCATTATACAGCTGGGTTAAGGGTAGTAGATGTTTCTAATCCGGCCGTTCCTTTGGAAGCTGCATTTTACGATACTTATCCTCAAAATAATGGATTTACTTATGATGGCTGCTGGGGAACGTATATTTTCCCCTCTGAAAAAATAATTTGCTCAGATAGATCAACGGGGTTATATGTATTTAAGACTTCTTTTTCGTTAAGCACTCATCCTCCTATAGTGCCTGAGGATTTTTACCTTAAGCAAAATTATCCCAATCCTTTTAATCCCTCAACGTCAATTGAGTTTGGCTTGCCTTATGACGGATTTGCATCTATAAAAGTATACGATGCGCTTGGAAAAGAAGTCGCACTGGTTTTTGATTCATTTGTTTCTAAGGGTGTGCAGACAGTTTTATTTGACTCAAAAAACTTTGCAAGCGGCGTTTACTTTTACTCAATGAACGTAAGCTATAGTGTGAATGGTGTTACTAAAACGTATTCTGCGGCAAAGAAAATGATATTGGCAAAGTAACATGCTAAGTATGTAATTCCGGCTGAAGCGAAGTTCCCCGGCGTCAAAAGCAAATCATATATATATATATGAAATGGACTGATAAACTTAAAAGTTTCTCAAAAACACTTAAGAAAGAAATTGCTGTTTACAAATGTGTTTTAAAAGATAGGCGTACACCCATACTTGCAAAAATATTACTTGCCTTAGCAATTGGATACCTTCTTATGCCTTTTGATATTATACCTGATTTCATTCCCGTGTTAGGACAGATTGACGATGTCATAATAGTTCCTTTACTATTTTATGGAGCAATTAAACTAATACCTAAATATATTATCGAAGAATGCCAAATGATTGATTGACTTATCATAATCTTACAAAAACCAGAAACTTATAAAAATATGTGTTGACACACACAAATTTATGTATTATATTTGTTGCAACACATAATGTTAAAACACATAAGCGTATAATTTGGGAGAAGTACTAAATAAATATTTACAGATGACAACATCACCCCCGGTAAGAGAAGAGCTTGATCTTAATATTCGCGCTGCCTCAGCTGTTATTTACGGCCGGTTTATACAAATTTCGGAATCTATTGGCTTAACGCCTTCACAATATAATGTGCTGCGTATTTTGAAAGGAGTTTATCCTGAAGGCCACGCAAGGTGCGAGATTGCAATGAGAATGATAGAACGCTCCCCTGATATAACACGCCTTATCGACAGACTTGAAAAGCGGGGCCTGGTCGAAAGGGATAGAGCTGATGAGGACAGAAGAATGTCTATTACCCGGATAACTCAAAAGGGGCTCAAGCTTGTAAATGACCTTAAACCGCTAATTGAAAAAGCTCATAAGGAAATTACAAAAAATTTAACTGACCGGGAGTGCGAAAAGCTATCTGAACTACTTGAAAAATTATACGGACATTTGCTATAAAAATTTTTTAAATTAATATGTGTTTAAACAAATATTGTTAAAACACAAAATAGGAAAAGAAAAATTAAAATGAAAACATGGAAAATCGATCCGATACATTCGGAAATTAAATTCAAAGTTAAACATCTTCTGGTTTCAACGGTAACAGGCAAATTTGATAGCTTCGATGCTTCAATTGAAGCCCCTGATAATGCCTTTACCGATGCGAAAATTTCGTTCGAAGCAGACGTAAACAGCATCAATACAGGTAATGAGATGAGAGATGGGCATTTGAAGTCACCGGATTTCTTCGATGCGGCTAGTCACCCAAAAATGACATTTGTATCGAAATCTTTGACAAAAAAGAATGAAAATGAGTATGAATTAAAAGGTAATATGACCATCAGAGGAACAACAAAAGAAATTACTCTCAATGTTATATATAACGGCACGGCAAAAGGTATGGATGGAACGGATGTGGCAGGCTTTGAAATCACCGGTAAAATTAACCGTTTTGATTACGGCCTTCATTGGAATGCCTTGACCGAAACCGGAGGATTTGCTGTAGGCAGTGATGTTAAACTAGAAATCTTTGCCGAGATGAAAAACGTACTGCCTCTTGGAAAAGCTGCATAAACTGTTGAATACATTAAGAAAAAATAAATGTTTAATTTAATATAATGAAAACAATACTTCACAAAGCAGATTCGCGGGGATTTGCAGACCATGGATGGCTTAAAAGCAACCACACTTTCAGTTTTGCTAATTATTACGACCCTGATAGGGTTAGATTCGGCCTGCTCAGAGTATTGAATGATGATACTGTTGAGCCAGGGATGGGATTTGGAACACACCCCCATGACAATATGGAAATTGTTTCTATCCCTATTTCAGGAGAGCTTGCCCACAAAGACAGCACTGGCAAGAAGGAAGTAATAAAAACTAACGACGTCCAGATAATGTCTGCAGGCAGCGGGCTGAGCCATTCGGAATTCAATAATTCAAAAACAGATAAGGTAAACTTTTTACAGATATGGGTATTCCCAAAGGTCAAGGATATCGAACCTCGCCATGACCAGAAAACCTTCAGTCCGCAGGAGAGGAAAAATAAATTACTAACTGTAATATCACCTGAAAAAAATAATGGTACATTATGGATAAATCAGGATGCATATTTTTCACTCGGAAATCTTGATGAAGGAACAGTTATAAGACATGACATTAAGAAAAAAAATAACGGATTCTATATGTTTGTTATAGATGGTTCAATTGAAATAAATGGAATAAAGCTGGATAAGAGGGATGCAGTTGGTTTGGAAGAAATAGAAAGCGCTGAAATAAAAGCTTTAAAAGATTCGGAAGTATTATTAATTGAAGTCCCAATGCATATTTAGATGAATTCTGCACAGGAAATAATAAAAAATAGTATTCTGAAATTAGAAGGCGTATCTGCTCACCCGCATCGATTTGGCGGCATTGAATTTAAGCTTGGTAAAAGAGAGCTTGGGCATATTCACGGAAACAAATTAGTTGACATCCCATTTCCTAAAAAAGTCAAAGATGAGCTTATAAAAGAAGGTAAGGCTAAAGCGCACCACGTTCTTCCCGAAAGCGGGTGGATTAGCTTTTACATTAAAAGTGATGAAGACATTTATAGGGCAATCGAACTATTGAAAAAGTCCTATAGCCTTGCTGTGAACAAGTTTGGCATCAAACATTGATGATAGACATTGAAAATATTTTTCAACCTGTAGCCCCTGAGGAATAAACTAATGACAGCAATTAATAAAATCATAAACAGCAGCAAAGAACAAATTATGCCGGGAAAGTTTATCAATTCACCTTTCCCCACTGATGAGCTAATGCAGGTCGATCCATTTGTTCTGCTGCATCATTTTGGCCCGTACAAGGTATCCAAATCCAGCAGCTTTAGTTTTGAACCGCATCCGCACCGTGGGTTCGAAGCTGTAACTTTTTTATTTGAAGGTGAATTTGAGCATAAGGATTCAACCGGCGGATTTGGAAGGCTTTCATCAGGCGATGTGCAATGGATGACCGCAGGCTCCGGCATTATTCATGTTGAAAAGCAGCCGGAAGAATTTCTTGAAAAAGGAGGAGTTATTCATGGGATACAGCTTTGGGTTAACTTACCGAAAAGCGCTAAGGATACTGAACCGAAGTATCAGGACATAAAGAATACAGATATTCCGAAGGTTGAAGAAAATGGAAATATATTAAGAGTAATTGGTGGAGAATATAATGGAGTAAAAGGGCCCGCTAAAACCTTCACTCCTATTATGGCAATCCACGGAATTTTGAAAAATGAAAACGATATTAAAATCACTATTCCGCCTTCGTACAATTCTTTAATCTATATCACA
The DNA here is from genome assembly GCA_036505135.1 of Ignavibacteria bacterium. Taxonomy (GTDB): domain Bacteria; phylum Bacteroidota; class Ignavibacteria; order Tepidaquicellales; family OLB5; genus DASXTZ01. Next base: position 1,199 of record DASXTZ010000236.1, on the reverse strand, counting down.
AGAGGGGAGGTCAAGGCTGAAGAAACTATAGTTTCTGAAACAAATATGGTATTGCTGAACAGAGGTACTTCTTCAGTAAAAGTAAAAGCTCAGGGACAGGCAGAATTTTTGCTTCTTGCAGGTGAGCCAATCAATGAACCCGTTGTTCAATATGGACCTTTTGTAATGAATAACATGGCTGAAATAAAGAAGGCCTTTCTCGATTATTCAAACGGTTTAATGGGAAAAATCAATTAAAAAATCAAGAACCGTTATAGATTGATAACTGATAATGCACATATCGGAGGTGTTAACTTAAGAGTGAACGATCTGGAAAGATCACTTCATTTTTATTCACACTTGCTTGGCTTAAAGCAAAATAATTCCTCAGGCAATAAAGTCAGCTTGCATTCTGATTTGAAAAAGCCATACCTTGTAAAATTGGTTGAGGACAAAAATGCAAAGATACTGTCTCCAAAAAGTCCCGGTCTATATCACATAGCAATTCGCATTCCAAACAGAAAAGAATTAGGCAGGGTGTTTATAAGATTGTTTGATTTTAAATATAAATTCCAGGGATTCTCAGATCACCTCGTAAGTGAATCAATCTATCTTTCGGATCCTGAAGGAAATGGTATTGAACTGTATGCCGATAGGCCCAAATCAGAATGGGTTTTTAAAAATGGACAGGTTGAGATGGATACTATTCCCCTTAACCTGAACGTCATTACAAAGGAAGTTGATAGCAGTGAAGAATGGAATGGCATTCATCCTGAAACCGATATTGGCCATATCCATCTTAAGGTATCTAATATATTTCAGGCAGAAAAATTTTACAGCAACTTATTAGGATTTAACGTGACTAACTCATCTTATCCGGGTGCATTATTTCTTTCAGCAGGCGGTTACCATCATCATATTGGTGCTAATATTTGGCAATCACGCAATGTCCCCTCACCTCCGGAAGATTCCCTGGGCCTCATCTCATTTTCAATAAACATTCCGGATAAAGACTATTTAGCTCAAATCGGAAAAGAATCTTCTGGCGAAGGACTTCTCATCAGCAGCCTTGAATCCGGGGGCCTCATTGTTAAGGATTTTGATAATATCAAAATTAACTTAACTTTGTAAATACAGTTATGAAAATCGAGATTGTTTCCCATGACCTGTCTTGGAAGTTAAAATATGCCCGGGAGGCTGAAAAAATCAAATCGGCCTGC
>DASXTZ010000235.1:0-2516 GCA_036505135.1 Ignavibacteria bacterium | reverse complement strand
ATGAATTCCGTCTTAGAGAGGGACTAGTGTTTTTCCCCGCAGGCCAAATTCCCAAAGCAAATTATTTTTCGATCCTTAATACTGCTTTATCATTAAACAAGATCGAATGGTCAGAAAATTTCATTAAAAAATATACCTCAATGATTCAGCATGAAATACGGGAAAGTGTGAGGGCAATTGCATATGCATCTCTGCATTTTGAAACAAAAGAATACGAAAAGGTTCTATTGAACCTGAATACAATTGTATTTTCGGATACAATGGATAAATTACAAGCCCGGTCTCTTGTAGCGAAAACCTATTATGAACAGAGACAATTTGAAACACTGCTGGATCATATTGATTCCTCAAAACATTTTTTAAAAACCAATAGATCGGTAAGTAAGCTGAACGAAGAATTTTATGGTAATTTTTATAACTTTATAAAAAAACTTATTTCCGTTAATGAGAATGCAGATTTGCACTCAATACCTGTTCTAAAAAAAGAGATACTAGCAACAATAAAGCTGGGTAGTAAAAACTGGCTGCTGGAGAAAATAAAAGAGTTAGGAGTATAATTTTTTTTTGTGAAGGGAACTTGTTGAACTATAACGAAATTCTTTTATGGCGGGAAAACCTTGGAATCTGAAGGAGCGAAATCCCGCCTTGGCCGGGAAACCCCATAAATGTTGAGCTGGTGAAGGGACTTGAACCCCCGACCCGCGCATTACGAATGCGCTGCTCTACCACTGAGCTACACCAGCAAATTCAATTTTTCAATTTACAATTGTCAATGTTCAATTAGAAGCAATAACATCTTGTGTTTTTTTTGAAGAAGAGATAATTTTCCCGGTTAATTTCACCAGTTCATCACAATCATTTAAAAGAGATGTAGCAGAAGTATTATCTATGAAGCTACTGTCTCTTAAGAGTCTTATCCAATAATGACATTCTCTTGCTTCTTTGTAAGCGATGCATATTTTACTTATAAAATCCTTTTTAGATTGGCCACCTATGGCCTCTTCAATATTTGCACCAATTGATGTACCGCATTTCAATATTTGTTTAGAAAGAACAAATTCCTTTTCTTTATCAATTAGATATCTATAGAGTTTAATTATTCTTAAAGAAAAATCGTAGCTCTTTTCTTTTACAATATTCTCTTTCAATATTTATTATTTTTCTTTAAAATTGAAAATTTTTAATTGATAATTGAAGATTAATAGCGATACCAATCCGATTTATACGGCCCATCTTTTTCAACGCCGATATATTTAGCCTGTTCAGATGTCAGCTTTTCAAGCTTTGCTCCAATTTTATCAAGATGAAGCCTTGCAACTTTTTCATCAAGGTGTTTTGGCAATACGTAAACTTTATTTTCGTAGTTACCGTGATTTTGCCACAGCTCAATTTGTGCAAGTACCTGGTTAGTAAACGAATTTGACATAACAAACGAAGGATGTCCCATGGCATTACCAAGATTTACAAGCCTTCCCTCCGCTAATATTATTATCTCTTTTCCGTCTACACTATATAGATCAACCTGCGGCTTTATATTGATTTTTTTATTGCCATAGTTATTATTCAGCCACGCCATATCAATTTCCGTATCAAAATGTCCTATATTGCAAACGATTGCTTTATCTTTCATCGCCCTGAAATGCCTTTCGGTGATGATTTTCATATTCCCGGTGGCAGTAACAAATATATCTGCGATTTTAGAAGCTTCATCCATTGTTGTGACCTGGAAGCCATCCATGGCCGCCTGCAATGCGCAGATAGGGTCTATTTCAGTAACCATAACCCTTGCTCCGGCGCCGCGGAGTGACTGGCATGAACCCTTGCCGACATCCCCATAACCCGCAACTACTGCAACCTTGCCTGCCATCATTATATCGGTTCCACGTCTTATCGCATCAACCAAAGATTCCTTGCATCCGTATTTATTATCAAATTTCGACTTTGTAACCGAATCATTTACATTAATACATGGTAATGGAAGTGTTCCTAGCTTCATCCTGTCATACAGCCTGTGAACGCCGGTTGTTGTTTCTTCTGATACCCCTTTTATGCCATGAACAAGCTCGGGATAGTTATCAAAAACCATATTGGTTAAATCGCCCCCGTCATCAAGAATCATATTAAGCGGACGGTCAAATGAACCGAAGAACAAAGTTTGCTCTATGCACCAGTTAAACTCTTCCTCGCTCATACCCTTCCACGCAAAAACGGGGATTCCTTTAGCGGCAATTGCCGCAGCAGCATGGTCTTGTGTTGAAAAAATATTGCATGAAGACCATTGAACTTCTGCGCCCAAATCAATCAAGGTTTCAATCAGCACAGCTGTCTGAATTGTCATGTGAAGGCAGCCTGCAATCCTTGCACCTTTTAAAGGCTTTGAGTTTTTATATTCCTCTCGGATAGACATTAACCCAGGCATCTCTGCTTCTGCAAGGCGGATCTCTTTTCTTCCCCAATCAGACAGCGAAAGGTCTTTTACTTCGTACTTTTCAAGCTTAAAAGTTTTTTCTAATGTT
>DASXTZ010000234.1:0-3980 GCA_036505135.1 Ignavibacteria bacterium | reverse complement strand
AATTGTAAATTTGGATTTCATATTTTTTGTCATCCCGCAAAAAGCGGAATCTATTATTTTTTTTGTCATTCCCGCGAAGGCGGGAATCCATTTTAATTAATTTTTTTTATAACCCCCTACAGTATCCCCTCCTTTGGTAAGGAGGGGATTAAGGGGTGGTTGAAATTTCTACTGAAAATCTATGGGATCCTTCGCTATGCTCAGGATGACCTTAGGTCAATTCTCTACCTCACGGCATTTTAAAGATTGAATCATCAACATCAGTGTTTACTTCAGTTTTTTCAATAGTGCCTTTTTGTGATTGGTCGCTTCCCGGCTGTTTGAACTCCATTGACATTGCCATGATAACCCCGCCCTCGATGGGCTGGTAATTACCGTAATATGTTTCCGATTCGGTTTCTTTTTCTTTAATTTTTCTTTTCTTTGTTTCTTTTAATATCAGGTATGTCTGCGAATCAAGATAAAAATACCTTATATCACCGTCCTTATCAGTTAAGCGTATTTTATAAACTTCCGAGCCTTCCATATCATCTTTGCCCATAAGCTCCGCCGTATAGCCTTTTTGCTTATAGTTAACAAGCGGACCATCTATATCAGCCATTTCACGCATATCCTTTACACCTTCGGCAGGCATTTTGTCCGCCTCTTTTTTTCCTGACCATGGATTTATCTCCCATGCTGTTGTTCCGTCAAATGCCTGAACACTTGCATTGCCCTGGAAATTAATTTCCATCCTTACCATATCGGGACGCTTCATGGTAAATGTAACAGGCGCTTCCCATCCATTGCCGCTAAACTTGCCTGTCATTTTTAGTGACTTTATTGAGCTAAGCTTATCCATTCCGCCCAATGCCTGGACGTGCTTTTCTACAATCTCATCAATAGTCTGAGCCTGTAATTTTGCTGATATTGCTGTAAAAAGCAAAATAACGATCAAAACATTTAATTTTTTCATGTTTAAATATAATTTAATGTTTATAGTTTAATTCAAATTAAATAAGCGGCCTGAAACAGAGGACTTTTTGTATCTTTAGGACGCCTTTCGAGATACTTAAATATAGTAAAAAGTTACAAATTCATCACCATAGTAATACTTCAGTCTGCTAAAAATTTATTTTTCATTTACTTCAGGCATTTTAAAGATTGAATCATCAACTTCAGGGTTTACTACTACATTTTCCAAAGTTACTTTTTGAGATGCTTCTTCATCCTGCTCCTGCCTTATTTCAAGTGAAACAGGAAGCACCAGCCCGCTAAAATTCTTAAAGCTTTCGAAGTAAGTTTCAACCATAACATTCCTGCGTTTATTAATGTTCATTCTTTTTGCTGTCAGAAAAGTTTTTGTATCGATGTAATAGTATATGGAATCACCTGATACATTTGTTATGAGGATCTTATAGGTATCGGCACTATCTACCTTTTCTTCACCCAAAAGCTCTGCTGTATAGCCTTTCTCTTTATATTTAACAAGAAGTCCCTCAAAATCCGCCATTATTTTTATGGATTTTGCCTGCTCATCAGACATTTTTTCAATTTTACTTTTCATAAATTCAATCTGCCAGGCTGTGCTGCCGTCAAATGCCTGAGTTTGGGTCATTCCCTGCAGCGTAACATCGATTCTGACTTTACCGGGCCTTTTGAATGTTATTGTCAGAGGCAGGTCCATACCATGGACTGTAACCTTTCCGCTCATAATTAAAGTCTTTACGGACTTAATATTGTCTTTTCCGCCGATTGCTTCGGTGTATTTTTGGATAATATCATCGGCAGTTTGTGAGTTTGATTGAACATTTATCAGGACCAGGAAAGTGAAAATTATAAATAGACTTATTTTTTTCATTTTATCGCTGTTTTGATTGGATAAATCAATGAATCAATTTAAGGACTTGATTCTATTTTGACGCTTTTTAACGCTAAATGGTTTCGTTAAACATAGCATTCATCAAATGACCCAGCTACTTTACGTCTTTGCGGCTAAATTTTATTTCAGGTGAACATCAAAAAACCTATATATTCTTTTATATTGGTCAAGCCAGCTTGATTGCAGATAAAATGCATGCGCTTCTTTGGGATATATCATTACATCGAAATCCTTGTTAAGCTCAATTAGTTTTTGAGTCAGCTGTACCATATCCTGAAAATATACATTATCATCAAGCATGCCGTGAGTGATAAGCAGGGGTACCTGCAGGTTATCTGCATAAGTTACCGGCGAGGAAATTTCATAATATATTTTATTCTCGTCGTTGTATTCACCAAGCCTTGCAAGCGTGTACCATTTATTGCTGTAATAATAATTTTTCCAATTGCAAACAGGCCGCAGAGCAACGGCGCCTTTGAAAACCTCCGGATGGCGGAAAGATGCCATGAGTGATAAAAATCCCCCGTAGCTCCCGCCGTAAATCCCTACCTTGTTTTTATCAATTATGCCAAGCTTGTTTAAGTAATTTACCCCGCTGATGTAATCTGAAATTTCCCAGTAACCTAAATTGCGGTATGTTTTATTGCGGTATTCCTTGCCGTAACCTTTGCTGCCGCGGAAATCGATATCAAGCACAATAAATCCTTGCTGGGTAAGGAAAGTGTTCACCATGTAATTATCCTGGTAGGGCGAGAATCCATAAGTTACGTTCTGCAGATACCCTTCGCCGTGCGCAAAACAAATCAGAGGATATTTTTTCTTGGTGCTGAAATTTTCGGGTTTATATAAAAATGCATAAATGGAAGCGCCATCCTCCTCATTTTGAAAAGTAATAAGCTCCGGCACTTTCCATTCAATACTTGTAAATTTTGGAGAGATAGTATTTGTTATCTGCAGTGAGCCGTAATCCTGAAGGTTTAGCTCATACAGCTCGTTGGGTTTATTGATAAATGAATGCTCATAGAATAAAAACTTTCCGTCAGGAGAAATTTTCAGTTCCTCGTCTTCACCCGTTTCAGATGTGAGCTGTTTTAAAGTTACCTCGCTAAAATCTGTTTCGTAGATAAAATATTCATAAGGATGTTCTTTATTAGCATTAAAATATATTTTTCTTTCACTTGTGTTAACAACAGATTGAATAATTGTATAATTGCCGCCTGCAATTAGCTTTGGTGCTGAACCATCTTTGCTTATTTTATAAAGATTGTTGTAGCCTGAAACTTCCGAAGCGAATAAAATCTCATCATCATTTATAAATACTGTCGGATTATCATGTCTTTCATACCATGCGGTATCTGATTCGGTGTAAATTTCGTTTAATTTCTTTGTAAATGGTTCGTAATTAAGAAGCTTCCGGGTATGGCGGTCCAGTGTTTCAACATCAAGCACTAAAGCGGAAGCATCCGGCGAATAATCCGAATAAATCGTGGAAAACCTAACATTGCCGGGATATTTTATTTCATTTTCCTGTGCAACATTGATCTTGTCCTGTGATACTGATACTTCCTGTTCAATAATTTTAACTTTTGAGATTCCCCGCTTGCTCTTCTTTACCCTAACGTGTTCCTGCATATAATCAGGGAACAGATACTCATCTTTGGAAGTATTGTCATACCTTGCAAACAGAACTCTTAGATTTTTTTCCGGTGTTTCTGAAACCGAAAGCATCTGGTATGAAACCGAATCTGATTCGTCTTTAGTTAATTCTGCTTCATTACTTTTTTTCCCATCGTTTGTGAATTTTAGAACGTAATAGTTGCCGCTGCGTCTGTAAATTACAAAGTTTCCTGTAACAACAGGCGAGTACTCGTACTGGTCGGTTTCGGTAAACTGAATATCTTTTGTATATTCTCTTGTTACTGCAAAGTTTTTTGAAATGAATAGATCGCCCTTAATTATAGAAATGGCATCGCCGTTTTTCATTACAACAAATTCCGAAGCAGTTTCGCCTGTATCGGAATATTTGTAGGTTTCACCGGTAATGTAATTATAATCGAACATATTATATCTTCCATCGTAATCATCATCGGCGTAATAATATATTTTGTTTGTCTGCGGG
>DASXTZ010000233.1:0-3807 GCA_036505135.1 Ignavibacteria bacterium | reverse complement strand
TATAGGCATAGAAACAGGGCTGATGACAACGATCCATGCATATACGGCAACACAAAAAACAGTTGACGGCCCTTCTAAAAAAGACTGGCGCGGCGGAAGAGCTGCAGCAATAAATATTATACCTTCTTCAACCGGTGCAGCAAAAGCAGTTGGTGAGGTTCTGCCGCAAACCAAAGGTAAGCTTACAGGCATGTCTTTTAGAGTTCCCGTTGCAGATGTTTCTGTTATTGACCTTACATTCCGCACAGAAAAAGAAACATCAATAGAAGAAATTGACGGCCTGATGAAAAAGGCTTCCGAAACATATTTAAAGGGAATTTTAGGATATAGCAACGAAGAGCTTGTTTCTACCGATTTCATTCACGATGACAGGGCTTCTATTTATGATTCTCTTGCCACGATGCAAAATAATTTAAAAGGCGAAAAACGTTTCTTTAAAATAGTGTCATGGTACGATAACGAATGGGGTTATTCATGCAGGTTAGTTGACCTTTTAATGAAAGTGATAAAAGCGGGGTAATAAAAACCGATACAGAAAGAAGAGAAAAAGACTTGACGCAGATTAACGCAGAAATTTATGAATCACGTATGAATAAACAAAATTATTTATTCTCAATTCAGTGTTAATACATGCCTTTGATATAATATTGTGTGGGAAAACAGATAAATAGATTTTGAAGCAGTTTATAATACAGAAAATTATGATTTAAATATGGATAAAGAAAATTATTTATACTCTGATTTAACTGATAAGATAATTGGAGCTGCTTGGGTTATTATTAAATTTTGGCCCCCCGAAATTGGAAATAAAAAGAAAGGTTTTCAGTGTAAATCATAGTCTTCATGTAATTCTGCGTCGAAATAAACTTTAACAAATTTAAAAAAATTGTGGATTAATATTGAATAAACTAACGATAGACGATTTATCAAAAAACGGAGAATTAAAATCAAAACGTGTTCTGGTAAGGGTGGATTTTAATGTTCCAATGGAAAACGGAAAAGTCTCTGATGATAAGAGAATAGTTGAGTCGCTGCCAACAATAAAAAAAATAATTTCCGATGGGGGTAAGTGCATATTGATGAGCCATCTTGGAAGGCCGAAAGGTGAAAAAAATCTAAAATACTCACTCAAACCCGCCGCTGAACATTTAAGCAAGCTTTTAAATAAACACATTCACTTTGCTGATGATTGCATCGGGGAAAATACATTAAATATGGTTAACAATTTAAAAGATGGTGATGTTCTTCTGCTTGAAAATTTGAGATTTTACAAGCAGGAAGAAGCAAATGACGGGAATTTTTCGAAACAGCTTGCCTCCTATGGAGATGTTTATATAAACGATGCATTTGGCTCTGCACACAGAGCGCATGCTTCTACCGAAGGGGTAACGCATTTTATTAAAAAATGCGCCGCAGGATACCTGATGCAAAAAGAAATTGAGTATCTTTCCAAAGCCGTTACAAATCCCGAACATCCATTTGTAGTTATACTTGGCGGAAGCAAAATATCGGGCAAAATTGATGTCATAAATAATTTGCTTGGCAAAGCGGATAAAATCCTGATCGGTGGGGGAATGATATTTACTTTTTATAAAGCAATGGGCTGTGAAATTGGCAAATCTATTGTGGAAGAGGATAAGCTTGAGCTGGCAAACGATTTGATGAAGAAGGCCGAAGATAAAATAATGCTGCCAATAGACATAGTAGTTGCCGATAAGTTTGAAAACGGCTCAAATTTTAAGACTGTTTACGGAAATGAAATGCCTTCTGATATGATGGGCATGGATATTGGCAATGAAACCATCAAAAATTTCTCGGAAGAAATTATGAAAGCAAAAACAATTGTATGGAACGGGCCAATGGGTGTTTTTGAAATGGATAATTTTGCAAAAGGCACTTTTGAAATAGCCAGACAGCTTGCCAGTGCTACAAAACACGGCGCAGTCACTATTGTTGGCGGGGGAGATTCCGCTGCCGCTATAGCTAAGGCCGGACTTGAAAAAAATATAAGCCATGTTTCAACAGGCGGAGGTGCAAGCCTTGAGTTTCTCGAAGGCAAAACACTGCCCGGTGTTGCTGCATTAACTGATAAATAAGGGAAGACCGTGGGAAAGAAAAATAAAAAAGATAAATATCCGAAAGAGCCGTTATATCTGGATAGAAATGAATCACAAACCGGGCCATGTCCCGAAGTTTATAAGTATCTCAAAAAAGTTGACCTTGAACATCTTTCATGGTATTCAAGAGACTTTCAGCTTGGAATTAAATCGAGGCTTTCAAAACGCATAGCCGATGATTTTGGTTTTGATGAAAAACAGGTTATCTTAAGCTATGGAAGTGAGGACCTGCTGAAGCAGATAATACATTGCTATGTTAATCCCGGTGACAAAATTCTGATACCGCGTGAAGCGTGGTGGTATTATAAAAAAGTAGCATCGGAACGCGGCGGGGAAAATGTTGAATACCCCATGAAGAAAGGGATGCTTGACGGTGTTCCTTATTTCCTGTATGATGTTGATGACATGATCAATATCTACAAACAAACAAATCCTAAAGTGGTAGTTATTGCATCCCCGAATAACCCTACGGGAAACAGAATAGATTCTGAAAGCCTGAAGCGGTTCCTTGATATAACAAAAGACACTGTAACAATGATAGACGAAGCTTACTGGGGTTTTGGTTCTACGGATAACAGTTATGTAAAGCCATTTGTAGATGAGTATCCGAACCTTGTTATCTGCCGCACTTTTTCTAAATTTTTTGCACTGGCAGGCTTCAGGATAGGATTTGCATTTGCAGGGAAAAACCTTGATGTGCTGATAAAATTTACAACCAGATATTTAGGCTATAACCGTGTTTCGGAAAGGCTGGGAGAAATTTGCCTGGATAATATAAAATGGTATCTTAAAATAGGCAAACGATATGAGAAAGATAAAGAGATGATGTATAATGAGTTTTTTAAGCTTAAAGGTTTTACACCCTATAAGTCATATGCAAATTTTATACTTGTAGATGTTCCACAAGAGATACGGGCAGACCTAAAAAGATATCTGACAGAACGAAACCTGCTTATAAAATTTCTTGATGAAGAGGCTTTCAGAACTGAAGCCAGGATTTCTCTGGGAACTCACAAAGAAAATAAGCTATTGATAAATACAATAAAACAATTCTGCAAAGAAAAAGGCTGGCAATAAAAAATATTATCACAATGAACCTCGATTTAACATTTGAAATTTTTGAAAAAATAAAAGCTTATTGAGTTTTTATAGCGAATACAAAAGCTCATTAAAAGCAGTTGAAGCCGAGGAAATTTTTGATCTTCTAATTTACCGTCCCCTTGCATTTATTTTTGTTAAAGCTACCTACTCAATTAACTTAAAGCCGGATGAAGTTTCGGTTGCGGCCATGTTTTTGGGGTCAGTGGCAGGAGTAATGTTTGGTTTCGGGACTTTAACAACTATTTATATAGGAGCCGTATTATATTTTGTAAGCAACATCCTTGATTGCGCCGATGGACAGATTGCACGTTTAAAAAGAAATGGTACTAAAGTTGGAAGAATAGTTGATGGTTTTGTTGATTACATAGTCAGTACATTTATTTTCTTTGGTATAGCAATAGGTTTATCAAAGCAGTTTTCGATGTTTGAAATCAAGGTATGGGGGAATTCGCCGCTGGACTGGGATCCGTATTTATACATTTGGGTTATCAGTATCTTGGGGGGGATATCCTCAGCAATGCAGGCATTTTATTTTGATTTTTACCGAAACAAATTCCTGGAAATTGTATATGGCAAGGCTTCTAATGTA
>DASXTZ010000232.1:0-3896 GCA_036505135.1 Ignavibacteria bacterium | reverse complement strand
CTTACATAACCTCTTCAAATGCAAACTTAACGATTATTGATGTTAACAATTTATCTATGCTGCCAATAATAGGGTCATATAATTATGGTATAAGCTTTTATGAGCCGTTTGTTGACGGCAATTATGCATTTATTCCGCAGGGTACAACCGGGGTTCAAGTGCTGAATATTACCAAGCTTCCCTTTCCTGAATTCGTTTCAAGTATATTTGCCAGAAAGTTTACCAAGCAGGTAGTTGCATCCAATTTTTACGTTTGGGTAGCTGATGAATATACAGTAGAAGGATTCTATAGCAAAGAATCAAAAACATTTCTCTTTGCCGGCAATTATGATAACGGTTTAGCCGTAATTAACAGAATTGCTGTGGTAGATGGTAAATATATCTACGTCTGCTCAAATGATAAAAAAATAAAGGCATTGAAAATAGATTATAAGTATTGATTTCGGATTTAGGATTTCGAATTTGCAATTGCGGATTAAGCATAAAGCTTATGGCATAAAAATTTAGAACCGATTCAATGATTATTGAACGAGAAAATAGTGATACTATATTCCGGCTTTCGCCTGCCTGCTGCAGGAGGCGGGAATGACAACTATTTAATACATTTTTATCACTTCCCCGTTAACTTTTTTCTCTTCATCTGAAACTAATTCCAAACATTTTTCTGCAATTACTTCAGGCTTGACCCATTTGCTGAAATCAGCTTTGGGCATTGATTCGCGGTTGGCAGGCGTATCGATAATATTTGGTATAATTGTATTAAAAGTAAAGTTGGAGTCCTTTAGCTCCAAAGCGAGAGTATGCATCAGATTTACCACTCCCAGCTTGGAAAATGCATAAGCAAATTTTCCCGAAGTAATTTCTACCGCAGGCTTGGCTCCGATTGAGACAACACGCCCGAAGTTATTTTGCTTCATGAGAGTTAAGGCATATTTTGTAAAGTAGTATGCAGGGTAAAAATTTAGCTGGAGCTGGCTTGTTATTAAAGCAGTTGACATATCCTCTATTGTTGTTTTTGGATGATATCCGCCTATTGTATTTATCAGGTAATTAATCCTTTTTTCCTGTTTCATTACATTTTCACAGAATTCTCTTACCTGGTCTTCATCAGTGGCATCGCATTCAATAGCGTACCTTTTGAGCAGCACACCAAATTCGGCATTCTCCTGCTGTGACCTGTCAAAAATATTCATGAAATGCTTCATGCTGCGGACGGGAAGGTAAACTTTCATACCTTCGCGTGCAAAGCGGTTGACAATTACTCTTCCAAGCGCACCCGTGCCGCCGGTTACTATTGCTATTTTGTTGTTATAGTTCATGGTTCAAAATTGCGAGGAGCAAAGTGACGGAGCAATCCCCATAATGCCTTGAGATTGCTTCGCTTCGCTCGCAATTAAGTTAAGCATATCTTTCCCAACACTACATCTCTTGTAGAGCCTGTAACAGATTTCATATTAGCAGCATGGCCTGAAATACATTCATTAGCAAGAATTGCAAACAGAACAGCCTCCTTATTTTTTGCTGTTAAGCCGAAATCCTGCATTTTCCGGACTGCAATTCCTTTAAAATATTGCTTAATTGATTTCATTAAAACAGGGTTTTCCGCACCCCCGCCGCTTACGATAAGCTCATTTATCTTAACCGGGATAAATCTCACATAATTATACCAAATAGTATATGCAGTAAATTCTGTTACAGTTCTAATGACATCATTTTTATTCAGCCCTTTTATTTGGGTTAATAGCTGTTTCTGGAATCCTTTGCCATAATGCTCTCTCCCTGTTGATTTTGGGGGGTGGTATTTATAAACACTATCACCAAGCAGCCACTTAAAAAGAACTTGATTTACTTTACCATTTTTTGCAATAGCACCGTTTTTATCAAATGGTTTTTTAAATAAATGATACATCATTCCATCTATAATCATGTTACCCGGACCTGTATCAAATGCGATGACATTATCTTTTGATGATTTTTTCCGCAGTACAGTTATATTTGATATGCCGCCTATATTAAGCAGTGCCCTGTTTTTTTGTTTGTGTGTAAAGAGAATGTAATCCATATAGGGAACAAGCGGAGCGCCATCGCCGCCAACTGCGCAATCTGCAATTCTGAAATCACCAATGGTAGTTATTCCAGTTAAATTTGCTATAATTGCTGGATCTCCAATTTGCAATGTTGATTTTACCATGTAACCAAGATAACCTTTTTTATCCGGCAAATGATGAATTGTTTGTCCGTGAGAGCCAATTAAATCGATCTGTGATGCATTCAGTTTATTTTTTTTAAGTAATCTTAGCACAGCATCAGAAAATAATGCTCCAATGACAACATTTAAGCGGCATATATTATCAAGGCGTGCCGTGTTGTTATCGGAATTCTTGAATATCGCAAGCCTTAGTTTTTGCGGAACCGGATGTGTGATAAAATCAATAATTTTTACTTTTGTGCCCAACCTATTTCCCGACAGGCGTGTCAGGACGGCATCGATACCGTCAATTGAAGTTCCCGAAAGCAAACCAATGATAAATCTGGATTTTCTATTTATAAGTCGTTTTAAACTATTCGGCATTAAACTAAATTACTCAAAAACAGGTTTATATAAAATGAAAATGTCAGTATGAGCCGGCAAACTAGATTCCCGCTTTCGCGGGAATGACAACAAAGAGTGACTTTCTTATACATATTCAAAAAACTATATTTGCTGATTAATTTTTTATAAAATATGGAGTTTAGAATAAATAAATTAGATGAAACTAAGCAAGAAGTAGAGTTCGAAGTGCCATACACGGAGCTTGAACCGCATTTTGAAAAATCCTTTAAAAAATACCAAAAAAAGGCACAAATTCCCGGTTTCCGCAAAGGAAAAGCACCTATTTCGATGATAAAAAGAATGTATGGTGATCTGCTTGAACAGGGTTCATTAGAAGACGTTGCCAATGATGTATTCAGAGAATATCTTGAGAAAAATGACGTTAAACCGCTGGGTGAAGGATCGCTTATGGATATAAACTACGAGCCAAAGCAGCTATTTACCTTCAAAGTTAAATATGAGGTAAGACCTGATATTAATATTGAAAACTATAAAGGGATTGAAGTATCAAAAACGGTTTACAGAATTGATGAGAAGATGATAGATGAAGAAATAGAATATCTCAGATCAAAACACTGCACCTACGAGGAAGCTGAAAAGGCCATAGATGAGGAGTATGTTGTAACGGCGGATATTTCAAAACTTGATGACTCCGGAATTGAATTAATAGGCCAGCAAGATAAAGGAGTTAAAATTTACCTGAACGATAAGCAATTAAACAATGAACTTAAAGAACAACTGGAAAATATTGAATTTGGCGAAGAACGGGTTGTAATGATTCCAACTGAAGCCGAAGGAAAAACTGAAAAATTCAAGATCAAAGCCATAAAGATTGAAAAAGTAATTTTCCCTGAGCTTAATGAGGAATTCTTTAAACACATTTACCACAATGACGAAATCAAGACCGAAACGGAATTCCGTGAGAAGGTAAGATCAGAACTTGAAGGTATATATAACAATATATCAGATCAGGAGTTAAGGAACAATATTGTAAGTGAAATGATTAAACTTAATGACGTTCCTGTTCCGGATGTATTAGTAGAAAACGTGCTCGGTTCATACATCGAAGACATAAAAAACCAGAATCCGAAAAGAGAGCTGCCTAAAGATTTTGATAAGGAAGAATACAGGAAGACAAAAAGAGTTGACGCTATTTTGCGGGTAAAATGGTATCTGATGAGAGATAAAATAATTGAGCTTGAAAAAATTGAAGTAACCGATGAGGATATGCAGCCTCTTATAGAAGCGGACTCAAAGCGATACAATTTGCCGGCCGATAAAATAAAGGGAATTTATGAAAAAA
>DASXTZ010000231.1:0-2165 GCA_036505135.1 Ignavibacteria bacterium | reverse complement strand
TAATAGTAGATGATCAATTACATGGAGGATTGGGCGGTTTTTTGAGCTGGCATGTTTGGAGACAACCCTTGGGGTTTATAATATTTTTTATTTGTGCTTTAGCTGAATGCAACCGAACGCCATTTGATTTACCTGAAGCAGAGAATGAATTGAATTTTGGTTATCATCAGGAGTATTCATCTATGAAGCTCGGCCTTTATTTATTTGCTGAATATGTAAACATGTTTATCAGCGGCACGGTGATGGCTACATTGTTTTTTGGTGGGTACGATATTCCTTTTGTAAATGAAGCAAGCTGGGGCTTGTCGCCAAATGTTTTGGCCTTACTTGGATTTGCGACGCTTTTGGCTAAATCATTTTTCTTTTTGTTTGTATTTATTTGGATAAGATGGACGATTCCGCGTTTCCGTTACGACCAATTGATGAATCTGGGATGGAAAAAATTAATTCCGCTAGCTTTAATCAATATGGTAGCAACGGCAGTGGTGATGTTGCTTAAATAGGTTAGTATTATGTTTAAATTTTTTAAAAAACACAAATTGGCATTTGACATTGCCTCAACCATAGTGGCAGCCTTAGCTTCATTTTTTGAGTGGGTATGATTTCTTTACTGCTGAACAAAGCTGGCGTTGGCTACCAGGTTCTTTTTTCGCAGTTTGGGCAATAGTCAAAATTTTTGATGTGGTTGAGGATTTACAAAAAGGAACTGCTGTCACAACCATGGAAAATTAAATGTGAGTGAGTAAGAGAAAAGGTGATATTGTCGTTAGAAATACTTCACTCATCAATATATTTGCGAAATTTTAAAGAGCACAGCTTGTAGCTGACGGCTCAAAGCTTTTATATGTTAACTCAAAGAGCAAAACAAGTGGATCGCAGGCCGATGAATGTATGGGAGAAATTGTATTTGCCTGCCGTGCTGAAAGGGATGTTTATTACATTAGGTCATTTATTTAAAAAGAAAGCAACGATACAGTATCCCGAACAAAAAAGGAGTTTTCCAAAAGTGTTTCGTGGCCTTCAAGTGTTAAATCGTGATGAAGAGGGTCGGGAGCGTTGTACAGCCTGCGGCTTGTGTGCAGTGGCTTGTCCGGCAGAGGCGATTACAATGGAAGCAGCAGAAAGACAGCCAGGCGAGGAACATTTGTACCGCGAAGAAAAATATGCAGCTAAATATGAGATCAACATGCTGCGCTGTATTTTTTGCGGATTTTGCGAGGAGGCATGTCCGAAAGATGCCATCTATTTATCGGAGACTTTTACTCCGGCAAATTATTCCAGAGCAGGGTTTATTTATAAAAAAGAAGATCTGCTGATTCCAGATCCTAAAGAAGATCCGGAAGGATATCAAGAAGCGTTGGGACATAGAGCTAAAAAAATTATTAATTAGTAATTATTAATTAATAATTGCTTAGAGAAAAATGAATATAACACAAATACTATTTTGGTTTTTATCTGCACTAACTGTTTTTAGCGCATTAATGGTAGTTGTGAGTAAGAATCCTGTATTCAGTGTGCTATGGCTCATCTTTACTTTTTTTTGCATTTCAGGGCACTACATTCTATTAAACGCTCAATTTCTTTTTATTGTAAATATTATTGTGTATGCCGGTGCCATTATGGTGCTTTTTTTATTTGTGATCATGCTGATGAATTTAAATAAAAGCTCCGAGCCAAAAAAACATCGCTGGCTCAGAATGGCTGGAGTTGTAGCGGGTGGATGTTTGCTGCTGGTATTTGTTGCTGCGTTAAAAAATATTGACATAAAAAAACAAATAGCTGAAACAAACACCGGTGATATCGGACTGATACAAAATCTTGGAAAAGCTTTATTCAGCGATTACGTAGTGCCTTTTGAAATAAGCAGTATTTTATTTTTAAGTGCTATGGTGGGGGCAGTAGTGATTGGAAAGAAAGAATGACCCCCTGTCCTCCCTAAAGGGGGACTCAGGTTGGGCATTTTCCTTTTATCAATAAGTTCTTTTAATGTGAAGTGATTTGTTTGTTTCCGTCAGAAGTGGAATGATTAGGCTTTTGTTGTGTTGCATATGCTGACGCTTTGGTAGGTATTCTGATATTCATCGTCGGAAGACATATAAGGTTCAGTTCGCTAATCTAAATGAATATTTAAATTATTTGAGTATTAAAAGTCCCCTTTAGGGGGT
>DASXTZ010000230.1:0-4148 GCA_036505135.1 Ignavibacteria bacterium | reverse complement strand
GACTCAAGATTCAAATCGGATATTTCATCTAAGAAAAGTGTTCCTCCGCTGGCAAGCTCAAATTTTCCAATCCTTTTTTGCGGTGAAAAGGCAAGATAACCTTCAACACATCCAAAAAGCTCAACTTCCAGAAAGTCATTAGGGATAGTAGCGCAGTTTACCTGGATAAACGGATTTGAATTTCTTTCACTTTCACGATGAATAGCTTTTGCGACAAGTTCTTTACCACTTCCGTTTTCACCGGTTATTAATACTCTGCTTGAAGTCAAAGCAACCTTTGAAATGTTATCTTTTAGTTTTTTTATCTCTTCACTTTTACCAAGGATCTTTGAGCCGTTATCCATTATCATTTTCATCATTTCATTTTCGGCCATAAGATTCTTCAGCTTTAACCCGTTCTGTATTGTAAGCCTTAAGCGGTCAACATCAAATGGCTTTTCAATAAAATCATAAGCTCCAAGCTTAGTGGTTTGAACAGCTGTTTCAATATTCCCATGCCCAGAAATCATAACTACAATCGATTCCTCGTCTATCTTTTTTATTTCCTGCAGCACTTCAATACCATCCATTTTGGGCATCCTGATATCAAGCAAAACAATATCCGGGTTAAGCTCTTTATATTTTTCCAGCCCCGTCATTCCGTTAAATGCAAAATCGATCTTGAAACCATCCTGCTCAAGGATCATTTTCAAAATATCGACAATTGCCTTATCATCCTCTATTATGAGAATCGAGCTCATTTTTTTTCCTCTGGCGGTTTGCCCTTGTACTGCTGATATGTTTCTTTTAATCCCGGAAACAGTTCAATTATTTTATCAAATATTGCAGGCGCTATTTTATAAACGGGGTGGTAAAGAATTGATGAATTTCGTGTCTCGGGAGACGGAAAATTTATAAATGCCAGGTTATAAAGCAAAATACTTGCAACAATTAATCCCTGGAAAAAACCAAATATTATCCCCAGTGCTTTATTTAAAAAATTCACTCCCCCGCCTATATCAGACATGAACCTTGCGAGCCATAACGAAATTCCGTATACCACACCAACTATAAATAAAAAACTTATCACATCTACAATTAAAGGGCTTTCTTTAATAAAAGCAGAAAGAACTTTTGCTGCGTTTTCATAAAATCTTACTGCAAGAATAAATCCTGCTACAATTCCAATAATTCCCAAAAGCTTTCTCATGAAACCCTTACGGAATCCGAAGTAAGCAGGCACTGCAACAATAAAAAAAATAACTATATCTAACCAGTTCATTTGGATTTTATAAACAAAAACACCCCGTGTATTTGGAGTGTTTTTTCATTTCTTTTAGATAAGCCAGCCTAACGAAATCCGGCGGACATCTTTAATTTTTAAATTCTGCTTCGTACCTTTTGGCATCATTCACGTATCTTGATTTTGGGTAATCTTCTTTTAATTGTTTGTAAACCCTGTTAGCATTTTCCTTATCGCCAAGCTGGCTATAAACTCTAACTGCATGATATAAATTCTCCTGGTTAGTAACCAATTCTTTGCTGACCTTTGCTGCCTTTTCATAATATTCTGCCGCCTTTTTCAAATCTCCTTTTGCCTCATATATTGCACCCATACCCGAAACACACGAGGCTTTAATAATATCATTGCCTCCGGAATAGTCATCATAATTTTTTAAGGCATTATCATAATCTTTAAGATTATACTGACAATTTGCAAGAAAGAACTTTGCAGTTTGTCCGGCTTCCGTTCCGCCATAGTTTACAACAATTTCATTCAAACCTGTGAGTCCTGCAGCCTGATCGCCATTAATTGCTTCGTTATATTTGCCTTCCTGATACAGAGTTAAAATGGTAGATAACTTAGTCTCGGCTTCTTCATTTTTAGCTTTCCTGTTGCTGGTATAAAGAAAAAAGGCAAGTATCAAAACAGCAACTATTGCAGCCCCGATACCAATTTTCTTCCTGTTTTCAGGATTATCAAACCAGCTACGTGCCTTAAAATAAGATGTTACTAATTTATCCTGCTTTAATTCCTTATGCTTAATTCTTCTGCGTGCTTTGAGCATTTCAAACCTTAAATTATTTAACTAAACTACAAATATAGCAAAAAAATGAAATAATTGCGAGGGATGAAATGATTAAGCCAGAGATTCCATTCTTGGACTTGCAATTTTTAATTAAAAAATACTTTTGCGGTTTCGTAAAGCTTTTCACCGACCGTCTTCGTTTCTTTTACTGCGTCTTCAATGGGGATATCAAGTATTTCCGCGCCTTTTAATGCCGCCATCCTGCCGAATTTTCCATCATGTATCATCTCTACTGCGTAAACACCAAATCTCGAGCCCAACACCCTGTCAAAAGCAGTTGGCGAACCGCCTCTTTGAACGTGGCCCAAAATAGTTGCCCTTGATTCAATTTTTGTTTTCCTTTCAATTATTTCTGCAAGCACGTTTGATATCCCTCCAAGCCTCACATGCCCGAATGCATCAAGCTTTTCGTCCTGCAATACAAACTTTCCTTCCTTTCTGTCACTATCGCTAATCCTGGCACCTTCTGCTACAACTATTATCGAAAATTTTCTTCCTCTTTTCTTCCTGCTGTTGATAACTTTAATTACTTTTTCAATTTGAATTTCCTTCTCTGGTATTAATATCATATCAGCGCCTGCTGCCATGCCTGAATGTATTGCTATCCATCCGGCGTGCCTGCCCATTACCTCAACGATCATTACTCTATGGTGTGATTCTGCGGTTGTGTGAATTCTATCTATCGCTTCCATAGCAATATTAACCGCAGTATCGAATCCAAACGTATAATCCGTTCCGGAAAGATCGTTATCAATTGTTTTTGGAACCCCAACAACTTTAAACCCTGATTTAGCAAGCTTACCTGCAACACCTAACGTATCCTCCCCTCCTATTGCAACAAGCGCATCCATACCAATCTTCTTTGCATTTTCAAAAACCTTTTTTTCCCCATTATCAAGCTTGTAAGGATTTGTTCTTGATGTTCCTAAAATTGTTCCGCCCTTTTGCAAAATACCGGATACAGATTCGAGGTCTAACGGAAGAGTATCTATTTCAACCAATCCTTTCCAGCCGTTTTGTATTCCAACGCATTCCCATTCATATAGCAGGGATTTTCTTACTATTGCCCTTATAACTGCATTTAACCCCGGACAATCACCTCCACCGGTAAGAATTCCTATTTTCATAATGCTTTATTTATTTTATTCCAATTCA
This sequence comes from Ignavibacteria bacterium, assembly GCA_036505135.1. Taxonomy (GTDB): domain Bacteria; phylum Bacteroidota; class Ignavibacteria; order Tepidaquicellales; family OLB5; genus DASXTZ01. Next base: position 924 of record DASXTZ010000230.1, on the reverse strand, counting down.
ATTGCAACAGTTTCACCTGCATCATGTCCACGTTCCTCATGAGTTCGTTGAGTCATGAAGCAGCAGATATGGCTGCAAAGCTTTTCTTATAGCCATATAAACTTCATCTACAGTAACATGAAGCATGCAAGTTGGGTTCTTGCACCCGTAATCATGACCAAGGTAAAGACAGGGACTGCAAAATTTATCGCTCTGAATTGTCACAGCATTTTTATGATATGCTCCCCACTTTCGGGGGTTTGTTGGCCCGTGCAATCCAACTGTCCTTGTTCCAACGCATGCCGAAACATGAAGTATACCTGTATTGCTGCATATCATCAGCTTTGACCTTTCGATCAAGGCTGCGCTTTCTTCAAGTGTGCATTCACCTGCCATATTGAAAGTTATATCAGGTAATGCCTCATTTATTTTGTCGCAAATAGGTCGTTCAAACTTTGTTCCTGTTAATAAAATCCTTATACTCTCATCATATTTTGCAAGCCTACTGCCAAGATCAATATAGTTCTGCACGTTCCATTCCCTTGGCTTGCCATGTTCCCCGCAGCCAGGGTGAAAGCATATTACGGTTTTATCTTCAAGGCTATTCTTCCTCCAAAAATTATCCCTGAATTTTCTGTGTTCGGGCTTTAGGAAAAATTCAAGTTGCAGCTCATCAAAATCGTAAACTCCGTCAACAGGAACTATTCCAAGCGGTATTAAAAGGTCCATAAAATTTTCAAGCTCATGTTTAGTCCGGCTGTGTTCAACTACTGCATCATTTACAACATGTTTCCATTGCCCTTTTGTTTTAAATCCAATTGAGTAAGCGCGTTTTGTGAAGGTTACAATAAGAGAGTTGATTCGTTCCCATTGACCTGCATCAATAACTATATCATATTTTGTTTTGCGAAGTTCTTTGATAAATCTGAAAAAATTTGTGGGGTG
>DASXTZ010000229.1:0-3196 GCA_036505135.1 Ignavibacteria bacterium | reverse complement strand
CTATTGTATTGTTCTGCAAAAGAAACAATTTTTTTACTTGTATTTACCAATACGTAATCTCTGCCCCCGCACACGATACATAATAACTCAATTATTTCTTTATACGATAGTTTCCTAAAAAAATCAAACAAATTATCAGTTTCTATTTTACATTCTTCATAATTTGTGTCAGATTTTTTTCCTTTTTCACCGGATAATTTATGTTCAACTTTCTTATGACAATTTTCATAATTGGTAATTAGTTCAATTAATGTTTCGCCATTTTTTCTGATATTGTTATAATCAAAACCCAAAATGTTTTCTTTCTAAATCATAATTTATTGGTATGATGTTAAAATTAGGAATTGCCGAACTCTAAATATCGGTAAAAATAGGGGGAAAAGAAATGAACAAAAATAATAGCATGCTGATGAGGCTGATAATGAGAGATTTACACAGAAAAAAATTGATGATTTAACTAAGTTATTTTTGAATCTGTGGTTCTTAAAATATTCCGCGTCACCAGCACCTGCCCCGAATACTCGCAGGTGCTATTTTTTTATTATTTTGTATAGACCTATGCTTTCCGCCAAAATTACCCGATTCACAGTATCTTGATTATATTGGCAAATTTGCGTATTTTAGCAATTAACGTTAAAAGAATTAATGTCAAAAAGGTATTACGAAACTACATTTATAGTCGACTCGATATTAGAAGACGACAAGGTTGAAGCAATCATAACCCGCTACACTAACTTCTTCTCAAAAAACGGCGGTGAAGTTGTAAAAACCGACAAATGGGGCAGGAAAAAATTTTCTTATCCTATTAAAAAAAGGTCGACGGGCAGCTATATCTCAATTGAGTTTACCGCTGAGCCCTCGATCATAGCAAAGCTTGAAAGAGCGTATCATCTTGATGATGATGTTCTCCGTTTCTTAACTATTTCATACGACAAAAAATCGCTTGAAACACGCAACGCATATCACGCACGCAAAGAAGCGGAAGAAAAAGCAAGAGCTGAGGCCAGGCAGGAACAACTGATACAAGCAGAAAATGCAGCAGAAAATTCAGCCGAAAAAAAGCCCGAAGCCGAAGCGCACGCAAAGTCTGAATAAATTAGCCCCCCGAGTGATCGGGGGCTAGAGATTTGATCAACTATTAATCTATTATTGGAGGTACAAGCATGGCTGAGTTAAAGATGCCTGAACTGAACTCGGTAACAATCGCCGGGAATTTAACAAAAGATCCTATTTTCAGACAAACAACTAATGGCACGCCGGTAGTTAATTTTTCCGTAGCATCCAACAGGCGCTACAGAGACAGCAAAGACCAATGGCAGGAGGATGTTTGTTACGTTGGAGTTGTTGCATGGAACAAGCTGGCAGAAAGCTGCCGCGATAAGCTGAGAAAGGGTAATGCAGTACTTGTTGAAGGAGAGCTGCAGTCCCGTACATTCAAAACACAAAGCGGCGACAGCAAAACTATTGTTGAGATAAAAGCAAGGCGGATACAGTTCCTGAATAAGCGCCTGGCTCAAACCCAGACAGGCGAAGTAAAGGAAGTGGAAGAACCAACAGCTTTTGAAGACGATTCATTTGAAAAACATTTGTCTCCCGAAGACACGGCTCTTCTTGGGGATGCAGGACATCCGCATTAATAAATTTGTATTTGTTAATTAAATAGTAGAGAAAGAACAAAAAAAGCTCTTGCTCTACTTTTTGCATGCCTGCTACAGGCAGGTGTAATAGAAATATATGAAAGTAATACTTAAACAGGATTTCGAAAAACTTGGTAAAACCGGAGAAGTTATTAGCGTAAAAGACGGCTATGCAATGAACTACCTTATACCTAATGGCGTTGCAATGAAGGCGACCGCAAGCAACACAAGAACGCTTGAAGAACTTAAGAAACAAAAAGCGAACAAAGTTGCCAAGGAAATTCAGGAATCTGAAAAGCTTGCAGCAGAGCTTAACATGGTAACGCTTGAAATAAAGGCAAAAGCTGCAGACGAGGTTAAATTATTCGGGTCGGTTTCAAGCGGAACCGTGCACGAAGCATTGGTACATAAAGGCTACAACATAGATAAGAAACATATTGTGCTTAATGAGCCGATCAAAGAGATTGGCGAGCGAATTGTTGAGATATCTTTGGCAGGAAACGTTAAAGCACAGATTAAAGTTAATATTATTAAAGAAGACTAATTGATAATTAATGGAAAAGACCGTAGAGGTCCTTAAAAGCGCAACCATACGCTTTGCGGGCGATTCCGGAGACGGGATGCAGCTTGCGGGCAGCAGATTCACAGATACATCAGCTGTTTTTGGAAACGACCTAAGCACCCTTCCCGATTTCCCCGCAGAAATACGCGCACCCGCAGGAACGCTCTTTGGCGTTAGCGGATTTCAGATACAGATATCGAGCCAGGATGTTTACTCACCCGGCGATGAACCCGATGTATTGGTTGCAATGAACCCCGCCGCACTTAAAGTGAATTTAAAGGACCTTAAAAAGGGCGGGACAATAATCGCAAATGCAGACGCATTTATAGATAAAAACCTGCAGCTTGCAGGATACAATACAAATCCCTTAGAGAACGGCGATTTAAAAGGTTACAACGTTATTCCCGTTCCGATTACAAGATCCACTAACCATGCTGTCCAGGAACTTGGACTGAACACAAAGGAAGCAAACCGGTGTAAAAATTTCTACGCACTTGGATTGACTTACTGGCTTTATGACCGGCCTCTTGAGACTACAATTAAGTGGATAGAAAAAAAATTCGGAAGCAAACCCCAGATATCGCAGGCTAATATTGCTGCATTAAAGGCAGGATATTATTTTGGGGAAACTGCTGAAATATTTACGACAAGGTATAAAGTAAAACGCGCAAGCCTTCCAAAGGGTACATATCGCAATATAAGCGGCAATCAGGCAACTGCAATGGGAATTCTTACTGCCTCGATAAAAAGCGGACTGCCTTTATTCCTTGGTTCATACCCGATAACTCCTGCCAGCGACATACTGCATGAGCTTTCTGCTTATAAAAACTTCGGCGTAAAAACATTTCAGGCTGAAGATGAAATTGCGGCAATATGCGCGGCAATAGGCGCTTCATTTGGCGGCTCGCTTGGCTTCACAAGTACAAGCGGTCCCGGACTTGCTTTAAAGCAGGAAGCTATAGGTCTTGCGGTAATGGTTGAGCTGCCTCTGGTTATT
>DASXTZ010000228.1:0-8528 GCA_036505135.1 Ignavibacteria bacterium | reverse complement strand
AAGAATTGCATCAAAGAAATTCCACGCGAAGTATGAATCAACCCCCTGCGGTTCAAGCACGTTCATAATGAAATTGTTGCAGGTTTGGTTTGTATAAACAATGTAATCTCCTTTGTAAAATTTTCTTGTCTGGGTTACTTTTCTAAGCTGAACATTTGAATGTAAATAATGCCCTTCATACGGCGGGTTACGGGAATCAAATTTTTCTATGTAATACGATTCTGCGTCAATTGATTTATCTTCATTTAATCTTTGCATATCCACTCCGTTGAGCTTTAACAACTCAATTACCTGCCACCATGCCTGCGGAACAACATATGCAGCTGGTTTCGTAATGATTACAGCCGGAATATATTTGTTATAGAACGGAATTTGCTTCTCGTAGGGCGAATTCCTGTCGTAATACAATCTTTCAAATCCTGTAATTGAACTCGGTTTATATTTTGCTTCATATCCTTTAAATATTATTGGTGTTGTATAAAAACTATCAAGCTGCCAGGATATGCCGAATTCAGTTTTATTTTTTGTGTTCTCATCGGCCTGTTTTTTGTTTTCAATAATGGTTTTGTAATTACTGTTCGCAAATGTTAAAAAGGAAATTAAGAAATGAAGCTGTGAATTAACTCTTTGTTCGTGTGTTTTAAGCATGTGTGTTTCGGTTACAAAACCAATTGTATTGAATAAGGAGGCATAGCCTGTTGAATAACGCGGTGTTTCGGGAAACTCAACTATACCTGAATCGGGTGTTGAAAGCAGCGGATAAACATAAGGACACATTTCGAACTGTTTATTTTTCATATCCTGTTCCAGAAACGGAATCATTTGCTGTGTCATATAATCGGCCAGAGGCTGCTGAAGCTTATTATGCTGCGTTGCTATGTAAGTCATAATATACTGATAGTCTGCTCCATCGCTGGTATGAGTATCAATAAACAATTCAGGTTTCCATTTTTGGAAAATCTGTACAAAACTCCTTGCATTTTTTGTATCGCATTTTATAAAGTCACGATTAAGATCCCGGTTTTCCGAGTTAGCTCTAAATCCATATTCTTTAGGTCCAATCTGGTTGGCGCGCGTAAAGTTATTCCTGTTTATACTGCCATCTGCATTATATATCGGAATTATAACTATTACTACATTATCCATATAATTATGCCATATATCGGCATCGCCGGGACGAACCAAATTTCTGGCGAACATCATGCATGCATCAACGCCGTCAGGTTCACCAGGGTGAATTCCATTATTGATAAACAATACAACCTTGCCATTATTGTGAGCTTCCTCGGGAGTAAAGAATCCATCCTTTGATATAATCACCACGTGGAGCGGCCTGCCAATATCTGTTTCGCCGGCTTCGACCATTTTCACTGTTCCGAATTTTTCATCAAGCTCTTTATAAAAAGCTATACATTCATCATATGTTGTTGAAGTTAATTTATCCTTTTCAAATGGGGTAGTCATATCTTGTGCGTTTAAAAGATTTATTATTACTATTAAAATAACAATTGAAAACTTCATCATATAGATTTGTGTTTAATTATTTACAGAAAAATATTAATTTAGCATTTAAATTAAACTACAATTTGAAAAGTAACATCTAAACACTTAAAAAAATGATAGAAACCTGGCTTTTAGTATTAACTTTATTTATACCCAGAATTGCATTATTCATCGCATACTTTGCTCATCAAATTCCTTCAAATAACATTCCTTTTATAGGGGATTTGTTATTATATGTCTTTTTTCCGCGTGTTCTAATGGTAATTTATATTTATGACCATTACGGCTGGGATACCCCCTGGTTATGGATACACATTGTAGTGGCAATCATAGTATGGTCAGGAAGCTCCCGCACGGCTTACAAACGGAGATGGTGGAGAAAAGATTGAATTTTTTGCTGTTAAGTGCCGTTTAAACTGACTTATTAAGATACTTTTTCGGGATTAAAGGTTTCTTCGCAGTATTTTTTTAAGTTCGACATTGATTCCGAAAAACCCCTTACCAGCTTCTTTTGCATGAACAGCTTTACCATGAGCCGGAGTATTAAGCTCCCTTTTATAAACGTAGCAAATTTTATCAGTGTTTTATCCGGGGTGATCCTTTCAAGCCTGTACATACTTGAGAAAATTTTTTTTGCATCCACTTCCCAGAATTCCATTGAATTTTCCGTTATCTTAACATTGGCTGTAATAACATCGGGATTGCCATGGTCGGTAAAGCATTTGTGAACTGTACCAACCTGGTTAAGCTTATTATCGTAAATAATAACGTCTTTAACGCCGCTCTGCCATTTATTCTTTTTTTCAAGGTCGATCAATAATGCGTAAATATCTTCCATAGGAGCATTTATTTCCAGCTCCTGCTCATATATCTTAAACGGGTTGCTTAAGGAAATCTCTTCCGGCGGGGAAACTTTTACTTCCTGCATTAAAGGGGTAAGCGTTGAGTATCCATAGCCAACTTTCCCGATTTCATCATAAGTATCATGCCCCGGCTCAAGCCTGAACCAGCCTTTTATTTCAGCACTGTTATTTTGCAGCACTGAATCTGTAAGAAGGAGATATTCATTTTCGGGAACATTATTCTTTAAGAGGCGGTGAACAACGATTACATCTTTGCCGATAAGCTTATCGTGGTCTTTTACTTTATAGCTTTGCGCCTGGCCGTAATGCGCTATAATTTTTAATGTGAGCTTGTGAGCCGTTTTACATGCCCCGCACTGGCAAATCCCGTATTGCTCATACATCTTTAAGCGTGAATGAAACTCAATAAACATTTTCTTTGCCTGTTCAGCAATATCAGCAAGGTAAGGAACAGTACCCGGGCGGAAGAAAAAAATTGCGTCACCCTCAATTTCAGAAACCTGCAGCCCCAGCTGGTTTGAATCGATTATAAGCTCAAGCAGCTCGCTGATAATATGCTTGCTGTGGCTTACTTCGGTTTCCGTAATAAACTTTGTGAAACCGCTTATATCGGGAATAAAAAAAAGTGTGTTCTGCTCCATACTTTTTTAAGCAATGCAAAAAAAATTAATCGCAAAAATTTTATTTATATAAGGGGATTATTGTCTCTCTGTTTCCCCGGAAGACTCTACTTTTATTAATGTAAAATCGAGTCCCGTTGAAAATGACTCGATATCATTAATTGCTTCTTTATACGAAATAAGCTTGTGTTTAGATTCTTTTGTATTTTCAATCAGCCGTATGGTGTAGTTTGGCTCCTGATCTTTTTTTAAGTTCATCATTTGGTTTTCCCCCTGTTTCCCCTGTTATTGGAATATCTCCAAAGATAAGGTAATAGTTTTATTTTTAAAATCCGTAAATCTACGCAGAAGTAAATTTCTTACCGCCAATTTTAATATGCCGTGAAAATCAAAAGCTTTTGCTTTAAAAAGCCCCGGCGGGTGCCCTTTTCTTTGTTACTTTCTTTTTGGCAAGCCTGCCTGCTGCAGGCAGGCAAAAGAAAGTAAAAAGTTTTTAAAAATTATTTTTATTGTTTCTGGCGACTGAGTTGGTATTGAAAGGTCTTATTTAATCCTCCGTTGTGGTCCTATGACCAACAAACACTGTTGATGGGCACAAGCTTCTTTTTAATATAGCTCACGCAAAAAGGTCAAAAATTTAAGTAGAAACTTTAATCTTTTCTTTATAATATTGCATTTTTTACAAGCCTCCGACAGGCAGTGTTTTTTCAAAACTATGAAGAAATTCCTACTTGATTACGGGATAAAGGTTCGCCTTCCGATAATCCTGTTTGTGATAACTGTATCATTTGCAATAACTTACTACGTATCGTATTCGGAACGTAATGGTATAGGCTATGCTCCTTTGCAGCCCATTAAGTTTTCCCATAAGCTTCATGCAGGTGATATGAAAATTGACTGCCAGTATTGCCACATTGGTGTGGAAAAATCACGGGTTGCCAGTGTTCCCTCAGTAAATATCTGCATGGGATGCCACGTAATAGCAAGAAAAGACACAGCCGAAGTACAAAAGCTTGCCTGGTATTATAATAATGGCTTTCCAATACCATGGAAGCGTATCCATAAAGTTCCTGATTTTGCATATTTCAACCATAGCGTTCATGTTAATAAAGGTATAGTATGTGAAAGCTGTCATGGGGATATAAAGAATATGGAAATTGTTGGTCAGGTTAACTCATTTACAATGGGTGCCTGTCTGCAATGCCATCGCAATCCGCATGAAAAGCTTCCAAATGCGAAGGAGATTAACGCCCGGCCGGGCCCGGACTACTGCTCTACATGTCACAGGTGACGACCTTATAGTTAAAGGCAGGCGAACAAATCTCATTAAAGAAAGGTTATGACATTCTTAAAAAATAGATGAATATTTTAGAGAAGACTACAGTTAAAATAAAACGAAGAAACTTTTTTTATTACATAGGCGCAGCGGCAGTAAGCACATTTGTGCTTTCCAAATTTCCTTTCAATATATTTAAAAGGGAAATTTCCCGGGCAAGCCGCTCTTCAATTAAAGTCTCCGAAAATCCATATGCAGTGAAAAGATCAGCGCGGGTATCCGCTCCTGCGGAGAAAGGCTCAGGCAATGGATAATAGTAAGCTTGATATTTCGCATATGGTATCCAGTCAGCCGGATGGAGATACCGGAGATGAATTGAGCTCAAAGGACACAAAGCCGGAGCTGAAGGATGTGAACTACTGGCGCAGTTTCAGTGAACTTTACAACGACCCTGCATTTATAAAAGCAAGAAATAACGAGTTTTCGGACGAAGCATCAAAACCAATGGATGTCAGCAGGATGCCGGGTTTAACAAGGCGCCGTTTCCTTGCACTTCTTTCAGCTTCTGCAGCCTTAGCAGCCGCAGGATGCTCAAATTACCGTGATAAGGGGCTTGTTGTTCCTTACAACCAAAAACCTGAAGAGGTGGTGCTTGGCATTCCTAATTATTATGCTTCCACTTGCACAGGATGTTCAAGCGCGTGCGGAATTCTTGTTAAAACGCGGGAAGGCAGGCCGATAAAAGTTGACGGCAACCCTGACCATCCGGTTAATATGGGAAAGATATGCACCAAAGGACAGGCAAGTGTAATTAATCTTTATGACCCAACACGGCTTCAGAATCCGTTGTTCAGTTCCGGAAGAAATAACCACAGCCAAACTACATGGGAGGAAGCTTATAAAAATATCGCCGCCGCACTTGGTTCTGCAAATAGTTCGGGGAAAGAAATTGCTGTTATTGCAAATACAATTACGTCGCCAACTCTTAAAAAACTTTTTGACGACTTTAAAACTACTTATCCAACCGCAAAATTATATTCATACGAGTTATTTAACAACAATGCGCGCAAGTCCGCATGGATGAAATCATATAATAAGAAATCCCTGCCGGTCTTAGAGCTTAATAAGGCAAAAGTAATACTTGCGCTTGAATCTGATTTTCTTGGCAATGATGAAAATGCAATAGAATATACAAGGATGTTTTCCGAATCACGTAATGTAATGGGTAAGGAAGAATTCTCAAGACTGTATTCTGTTGAGGGAGCAATGTCATTAACAGGCATGAGCGCAGATTATAGAATCAGATTACGAACCGATGCCATTGAAGGGCTTGTTCATTATCTGCTTGGAAGTGTTATAAAGACAGGGGATACCAGGGTAACCGGAAGCCTGCAAAGTATCGACCCTAAGCAGTATAATATAAATGAAAAAGTTTTAAACAGGCTTGTAGATGACTTAAAGTCAAATAGAGGTAAATCGATTGTTATTGCCGGTGATAAGCTTCCGGAATCAACACATATCGCAGTAAACTTATTAAACGAAACGCTCGAAGCAAATAAACTTTATTCTTCCGAAGCAGAAAATGTTGAGGCAATACCTCTTAGCACTCCAGAAGAGATCGATGCGCTTATAAATAACATGAATGCCGATAAGGTTGGTGTCGTTGTGCATTTTGATTCAAATCCCGTATTCCATTTTTCAACCGATTACAACTATGCCGAAGCATTAAAAAAAGTTCAAACAGTAGTTTCGCTTACTGAGCTGATTAATGAGAGTGCGAATATTTCAAATTATATCCTGCCCATAAATAACCAGCTTGAATCATGGGGTGACCATAAGACAAGGACGGGCTTTTACAGTATGCAGCAGCCTGTAATTGCACCACTATATAATACCCGCCAGAAGGAAGCGATCCTTTTAGGCTTAACAAAGCCTGCAGAACCATACAACGATAAAGTGTATCATGATTACCTGATGAAGAACTGGGAAACAGTAATGTATCCTTCAATGGGAACAATGGCGCCGTTTCAGAAAACATGGTTTGCAGCTTTACACGATGGTATTGCCTATGTAAATGAGAAAACCGAAACGGCGGGCTCTTCATTTTCAGCGGATGCATTTGTAAGCAGTACCGGTAAAATGAAACCCGGCAGCGATTATGTTTTGCTCCTGCAGGGAAATAATACTGTAGGCGACGGAAGATTTGCCAATAACGGCTGGCTGATGGAACTGCCAAATCCCGTAACGAAAATTGTTTGGGATAATTACGCAGCGGTTTCCGTTCAAACGGCAGCAGACCTTGGCTTAAATTCAAATGATCTTATAGAAATTACAGCAGGCAATAAGAAGCAAACATTCCCCGTATTTGTTCAGCCGGGGCTTGCAGATAAAGTTATAGAAATTGCTTTAGGTTACGGCAGAACGGTTTGCGGAGTGGTTGGTCAGGGTGTTGGAGTTAATGCCGGTGTTCTGATATCAAAAAATCCGTCAATATCTGAACGCCTGTATAATAATGTTCAGGTTTCAAAAAGCAGCGGGACCTACGAGCTTATATCAACCCAGGAACATTTTCCGATTGATGATAATCCGCTGTTGAAGGATATGCAGTTCAAAAGGGGGGTTATACGGGAGGGGTTATATGAAGAGTATAAAAAGAACCCGGAGTTTCTTAAGGAGGAGCTGGAGAAAGAAAAACTAAATCTCGCCCCGATAAATAAAACCCATCCCTACGAGACGCCGGAGTATAAGGGTGTGAAGTGGGGTATGTCGATCGATCTTAATAAATGCACCGGATGCGGTTCATGCATTGTAGCGTGCAGTGTAGAAAATAATATTCCCGTTGTAGGCAAGGACCAGGTTAAAGCTAACAGGGAAATGATGTGGATAAGGATCGATAGATATTATTCGGGCACGCCTGATTCACCCAGAACGAACCTTCAGCCTATGCTTTGCCAGCACTGTGATTTTGCTCCATGTGAAAATGTTTGCCCGGTTGTAGCTACTACGCACAGTCCCGAGGGACTGAATATTATGACATATAATAGATGTGTTGGTACAAGGTACTGTTCAAATAACTGTCCGTACAAAGTAAGAAGGTTTAACTATTTCGATTTCAGAGACCATTTCAATGATTCCATACAATATGCAGATTCTTTAAGCCTGCTAATGAACCCTGAAGTCACAGTAAGGTCAAGAGGTGTTATGGAAAAATGTACATTTTGCCTGCAGCGTATAATGTATGAGAGGCAGAATGCGATTGAAGAGAAAAGAGGCACTAAAGGTTCAAATGTAAAAACAGCATGCCAGGAAGCATGCCCCGCTTATGCAATTGAGTTTGGCGATGTGAATGAAGAAGGATCGGAAGTGCAGAAATGGAGAAATCATGAGCTTGGATATAAAGTCCTGGAGGAAATTAAAGTTCAGCCGAACATAACTTATATTGCAAGGTTGAGAAATATCAGCGAAGAATATAATAAAGAAGAACACAAAACGGAGAAATAATAATTGTCATTTGATCCTACATATACTAAAGAAATTCCGCTGATCGAGGGAAGGTCTTCATTTAAAGAGCTTGATGATACAATTGCCCGGCCGACCGAAGAAAAACCATCTTATAAATGGATGATAGGGATCGGTATAAGTTCTACGGCATTGTTGACGGGCGCTGTATGTCTTGGCCTCACATTTTGGTATGGCATTGGTTTATGGGGAAATAATCAGCCTGTAGGGTGGGCATTTGACATAGTAAATTTTGTATTCTGGATAGGTATTGGGCATGCCGGAACGCTTATTTCTGCCATCCTGTTTTTGTTCAGGCAGAAATGGAGAACCGGTATTGCTCGTTTTGCCGAGGCAATGACAATTTTTGCTGTTATGACGGCTGGCCTATTTCCTGCTATCCATACAGGCCGGCCATGGCTTGATGGCTACCTGCTTCCTTATCCAAATCAGAATAATCTTTGGGTGAATTTTACTTCCCCGCTTGTTTGGGATGTTTTTGCGGTATCCACATACTTCACGGTATCCTTTGTGTTCTGGTATATCGGACTTGTTCCTGATTTTGCCACATTGCGTGACAGAACAAAAAGCGGAATAAAGAAAACAATATACTCAGTATTCAGTCTAGGATGGAGAGGTTCAAACCGCCACTGGCAGAACTATGAAAGAACTTATTTAATACTTGCAGGACTTTCTACCCCGCTTGTTCTTTCAGTTCATTCAATAGTTAGTTTTGATTTTGCTACCTCTGTGATTCCCGGATGGCAT
>DASXTZ010000227.1:0-10934 GCA_036505135.1 Ignavibacteria bacterium | reverse complement strand
GCTTCCTGATAACGTGCAGTTTCAATATATCGATGAAATTATCAACGTAACCGATAAAGATTCTTTCCATGCATCGCGCCAGTTGTCACGAGAGGAAGGGATATTTTGCGGTGGCAGCACAGGAACAATTCTGTATGTTGCATTAAAGGTAGCGCGTGAGCTTGATGAGAACGGCATTGTTGTGTTTATTGTTTGTGATACGGGTGAAAGGTATCTTAGTAAACATCATTCCGATGAATGGATGCGTGAGAAAAGACTGCTTGAAAAGGATAAGACAACTATAGGCGTAGTTCTTCAAACGAAATTATCTGATGGAGTTCCTAATCTTGTTTCAACCTCGCCCGATGAAACTGTTGCTGAAGCTTTAAGCAAGATAGAGGAGTATAGAATTTCGCAAGTACCTGTACTGAGCGGAAATGATTCCGTAGGTTCTTTGGAAGAAGCGGACATAATGAGTATGCTCATAGATAACCCTTCGGTTGCAGATAAGAAGGTATCCGAAATTATGGAGAAGCCTTATCCTGTAATGGATGAGCTTGAAGATATAAAGAAAGGAATTAAAAACCTTAAAAAATCACCTGCTGTTTTGGTTAGACAGTATGGAAGGATAGTAGGCATTTTAACCAGAATTGACGTGCTTGATTTTGTGTAAAAAAATGTCCTGCAAAGACGCAAAGAGCGCGCATTGTCATTCCCGCGCAGGCGGGAATCCAGTATTTTATTATAATGATAATATATTTTTCAAAATAAATTTTAATAGATTCCCGCTTTCGCGGGAATACAATCACATATGAAATTTTCCACTAAAGCAATACATGCGGGGCAGGAGCCTGACCCAACAACAGGGGCAGTAAATATTCCGGTTTATGCGACTTCTACTTATGCAAACGAAGCATTTGGTGCTTCAAAGGGGTATGATTATGGCAGAACTATAAATCCCACCCGTATAGCACTGGAAAAAAATTTGGCAGCCCTTGAAAACGGCTCGTATGGGTTTTGTTTCTCCAGCGGTATGGGAGCAATTCACGCAGTTGCAACGTTACTTCAGCAGGGCGACCATGTTATTGTAACAGAAAATGTTTACGGGGGAACATTTAGGATTTTCGAACGCATCATGCGAAAGCAGGGACTGGATTTTTCCTGGATTGACACTTCAAAATCTGATTTAGTTGAAAGTGCCCGAAAGCCGAATACTAAAATGATATATGTTGAAACGCCTTCTAACCCTATGCTTACTTTAACTGACCTGAAATATATAGCTGATTTTGCAAAATCAAATAAGTTAATTTCTGTATGTGATAATACATTTATGAGCCCCTATTTTCAAAATCCTCTTGACATGGGTTTAGATATTTCGCTTCATAGCACTACTAAATATATTAACGGGCATAGCGATCTAATCGGGGGATGCGTAATTACAAATAATGCTGATACTGCAGAGCAGATTAAATTTATACAAAATTCTGTTGGCGCAGTTCCTTCTGCCTTTGATTGCTTTCTCACTTTAAGGGCAACAAAAACTTTAGCCTTAAGGATGGAAAGGCATAATGAAAACGCTATGAAAATTGCCGGAGAACTTGAAAAAAATTATCAAAATAAAATTAAAAGAGTTTTGTATCCTGGATTGAAGTCACATCCTCAATATGTGCTTGCAGCGAGGCAAATGCGCGGTTTTGGGGGAATGATATCTATTGACTACGGTTCATTGGATAATGCGGTTAAGTTCTTTAACGGATTAAAAATCTTTGCCCGTGCCGAATCGCTTGGCGGGGTCGAAAGCCTTGTGTGTCATCCTGTGAGCATGACACACGGCAGTGTGCCGAAGGAAGAGAGAGAAAAATTTGGACTGACAGATGGATTGATTAGATTATCGGTTGGAATTGAAGATTACGAAGACTTGATGGAAGATATAATCAATGCAATGAAAGATGTATCATAATGTTATCCGGTCATGATTCAATACGTAAACAGTTCCCTTTTTTAGAAAAATTTATTTATCTTGACTCTGCTCATTACACTCCATATCCTAAACGGGTAGTAGAAAAAATAAATGAATTCATAAACACCTTTACCACTGAATATCTTAATCTTAGCAAGGTTAATATTTATAAAGCGAGGGAGCTTCGGGAAACTTTTGGTAAAGTAATAAATGCCAGTCCTGATGATATTATAATAACCTCCAATACAACTCACGGAATAAATATATTTGCAAACGGGGTGGAATTGAATCCCGGCGAAAATAATGTTGCAGTGCTGGATTCTGAATTCCCGGCTGTTGTATATCCATGGCTAAACCAGGAAAAATTAGGCAGGGCAAACGTTATGCTCTTACAATCAGATAAAGGCTATGCTAATGAAGCTTTAATAAAAAGAACACTGATAGATTATAAAATTAAAGTGTTTAATATTAGTTATGTGCAGTTCCTGGGCTACAGGCATAACATTAAATCAATTGCAGAGTTCTGCAGGAAAAATAATATTATGCTGGTTGTAGATGCCATTCAGGCAACGGGTATATGCCCTATCGATGTGCAGGATATGAGCATTGATTATCTCTGCACAGGTAACCAGAAATGGATGATGTCTCCGGCAGGGCTTGGCTTTACGTATATTTCTAAAAAATACCGGGAGTTTATCCAGCCTACGTATGTAGGAACAACAAGTGTGAACTATGACTTCGATAATTTTTTAGACTACAGGCTTGAATTTAATCCTGACGGAACGGCATATGAAAATTCCACTTTAAATACACTTGCAATGATTGGCACTGACGAAGCTTTGAAATTTTTCCTTGAGCTGGGTATAGAAAATATTTTCACTCATATACTGGAAATTCAGGATAGGCTGATAGAGTTGCTCGATAGCTCAAAATATAAAATTGAAAGTGACCTTTCGCCGGCGCATCGCTCAAATATTTTAATATTTTCCCATACAGATCCGACAAAAAATAAAATAATTCAAAAACATCTTGAGGATAAAAAAATTTTTATTGCATTGAGAGAAGGATTTTTAAGAGTATCTCCGCATGTTTATAATAATTATGAAGATGTTGAAATACTTGCTAAAGAACTAAACACGCTATAAAAAAATGTCATACAATAATAATAAAATTGTCGATTGCTCATATGATGAAGCAATTGAAAAGGTAACTGAAGAGCTTAAAAAAGAAGGCTTTGGTGTATTAACTGAAATTGACGTGAAGGAAACATTAAAGAAAAAACTTGACGTCGATTTCCGGAAATATAAAATTCTGGGTGCTTGCAATCCCCCGTTAGCCTATAAAGCTTTGCAAAAAGAAGAAAATATCGGTGTTATGCTGCCATGTAATGTAATTGTGCAGGAAAAACCTGATGGTAAAGTGCAGGTTTCGGCAATAAATCCTATGGTTGCAATGCAGTCAGTTGGGAACAGGCAGCTTTCGGGTATTGCTGAAGAAGTTTCAAACAAGTTGGAAAGGGTTTTAAATAACTTAAACTGATTGACTAAACTTTTCCTAAAAAAGAATGAAGACAGGCGGATTCAGACAGGCCATCTATGGATTTTCAGCAATGAAATTGCGCGGATGGAAGGAGAAGTTAATACAGGGGATTTAATTTCTGTATATAACTCAAGGGATATTTATTTAGGGAGTGGTTTTTACAATAAGAATTCGCTGATTTCGGCACGTTTATTAGGCAAGTTTTTTGCTGATGATATTTCTGTTTATATCAAAGAAGCGATTCATAAAGCGAATGAATACCGTAAAAAAGTATATCCCGGCCGCAATTCTTACCGTCTCTGTTTTAGCGAAAGCGATTTTTTGCCCGGTTTAATTATAGATAAATACAATGATACTTATGTGCTGCAGGTATATTCCGCAGGTATGCAGAAAAATATTGGGCATGTTATCCATGTTTTGAAGGATGAGCTTAATGCAAAAAATATCTTTTCGCAAAATGAGCCGTATTTCCGCAAGCTTGAAGGTCTGCCCGAAGAAGATGAAATTTACCTTGGTGAAATCGGAAGTGAATCAATCAGCGATGGTAGGATCTCTTATAAAATAGATTTTTCCGATTCACAAAAAACGGGTTTTTATTTTGACCAGTGCGACAACAGGAAATTTATTGAAAGATTTGTAAAAGATAAAAACGTGCTGGATGCATTTTGTAATTCCGGCGGGTTTGGCCTCCATGCTGCACATGCGGGAGCAAAAGCAGTTACATTTGTTGATTCATCGGAAACAGAAATAGAAAACGCAAAGGAAAATTATGCACTGAATTCTTTTAAAGACAAAGCCGGCTTTGTTACAAGTGACGTTTTTGATTATTTTGAAAAATGCATTTATGAAAGAAAGAAATTTGATATAATAATGTTAGACCCGCCCGCTTTCGCAAAAAGCCGGAAAAGTATTCCCACTGCTTTAAAGGGTTACACTAAATTGAATAAACTGGCCCTTTCTTGTACAAGCAAAGAGGGTTATCTGGCTACATCGTCCTGTTCCTATCACATAAAAGAGGAGGATTTTCATTGGGCAGTGATAAAAGCAGCACAGAAGGCGGGAAAAACAGTTCAGCTAATATACAAAAACGGAGCGGCCTTAGATCATCCGCAGATTCCGGCGATGGAAGAAACTAAATACTTAAAATTTTTGGTTTATAGGGTTTTATAGAAGTTACTTTATTTCAATCCCTTCTTTTTTTACAATTTGAAGCAGTGGCGAGACATCATCTGTTTCGAATTTACTCTTGGCCACAATATAAGGTTCAATACGAATATCTACTTCTCCAGTGAGACGCCATACTATTGCGGCAGCTTTATCAATGTTTGTTTCAAATGATTTAGATACAATCATTACATCTATATCGCTATCTTTTGTTATTTGTGATCCTCGGGCATAGCTTCCGTAAAGATAAGCCTTATCGATAATAATTCCTGCATCCGTAAGTTTTTTTAAATACAGCTTTATTTTATTTATAATTTCTCTTTGAGCCATTTCATTAGAGTTTTCGTTTGATTTAAATAAAGATAAACGGTATTCTTATCTGGAATTACCGGTGTATGTTCAGGATATCTTCCTTCAAGCTGATAAGTCATGAGTATACCTAATAAATCCATAAAGTCATCGGATAATGACAAATCGGCTTTTTTCGCTAACAAGGGTAGATTGTGTGATTTTGGCGGGTGGTCTTTTGTAAACTTAACAACATGCGCCTTTAGTGCCTTTTCTACAACTAAATGACAAAAAAATAAGCCATGCAAATATTTACCATTTAAAATCAGCAGATCTGCTGATTCCATGTCTTTGAAAGCATTATCAATCCAATAATCGATCTGTTTTTCAATATCCATTTGTGAACGCTAATATAAATTTAATAGAAATAAGATATAATCTATTTTTTTGTAATATATTTATCTTTAAAAACAAAATATTTGATAATTTTTGTCATAAAAACCTTACTTTTATAATTGAATCCTTAACCTTATTTTACCAATTCAATCAATTAAAAATTATGTCGAAGTATCCGCCTATATATTATTCGGATTATTTGCAATTAGATAAATTGCTTAACTGTCAGAATCTAAAAAGTGAGGAATATGGACACAAGGCTCATGACGAGATGCTATTTATCATAGTCCATCAGGCATACGAGCTTTGGTTCAAGCAGATATTGCATGAGATAGACTCTATAAATCAAATGTTTACAAGCGATACCATTGATGAGAGAAGCATAGGGGTTGGTGTATCACGACTCGGCAGAATATCTGAAATACAGAAGCTTTTAATTGAACAGCTCCGGGTGCTGGAAACTATGACACCTTTGGACTTTCTTGAATTTCGGGATTTTTTGATACCTGCTTCGGGATTTCAAAGCTTCCAGTTCAGGCTGATTGAAAATAAGCTGGGACTTTCCGATAAGAAACGTATAAAATATAATAATCTCGATTACTTAAAAACACTTGAGGAGCGGCACAGAAAACTTATAATGGATACTGTGAACAGTCCCTCTACTTTTGAGCTTATTCAGCGCTGGCTTGAAAGGACGCCTTTTCTTAACTACGCCGGTTTTGATTTCTGGGGTCACTACAAAAAAGCCGTTGATAAAATGCTTGAAAAAGACAGGGACATTATTGTAAACAACAAAACATTAACTGAGGGGAAACGGGAATTCCAGCTAAAGCAAATTGATATAACGAAGCAATATTTTGAAGCCTTATTTGACGAAAATAAATATAATGACCTTGTCGAAAAGGGAGAAAGGTCTTTTTCAAACAAGGCAATACATGCGGCTCTATTTATTAACCTATACCGTGATGAACCAATTCTTCATATGCCATTTATGCTGTTAAACCAGCTGGTAGAAATGGATGAGTTGTTTACGGAATGGCGCTACCGGCATGCTTTAATGGTGCAAAGAATGATAGGTTCAAAGATCGGAACAGGAGGCTCTTCCGGGCACCAGTATTTAACCTCAACAGTTGATAAGCACAGAATATTCACCGACCTTTTTAACCTATCAACGTATTTAATACCGCGTTCAGCGCTTCCAAAGCTTCCGGAAGAATTGGTTAGCCAAATGGATTTTTATTACAAATCCAGAGCCGCAAATTAACACGAATTTTCTCTGATTATGAGTAAACTATATATCCGGCAAATGGAAATTCGCATTGCAGAGAAAAGTTTCTTAAGTATAAAAGATTAGTATTAAATTAGAATAGATTAGTGCTAATTCGCGGGACCAAAAAATGTATTGAAAAATGAATGTCGATTTAACAAATAAGAGGGCAATAGTATGCGGCAGTTCGCAGGGAATTGGCAAGGCAATTGCATTACAATTAGCTGCTTCGGGTGCAAGTGTGATTCTCATTGCCAGAAATGAAGAATCTTTACGCAAGGTGCTGCGGGAATTAAGCTCATCAAAAAAGCAGAATCATTCTTTTATTGTGGCTGATTTTTCCGAACCGGAAAATTTAAAAAATAAATTAAACAACTTTACTTCTGAAAATCCGGCTGTTCATGTGCTGGTAAATAATACAGGAGGGCCAAAGCCAGGTGAAGCCTACAGTGCCGAGCTTTACGAATATGCCGATGCATTCCGCAATCATTTAATCTGCAACCAGATCCTTGTTCAGGCTTTGGTTCCGGGTATGATAAAAGAAAAATACGGAAGGATAATAAATGTCATATCAACATCTGTAAAGCAGCCGATAAAAAACCTGGGGGTGTCAAATACGATCAGGGCAGCTGTTGCAGGCTGGGCTAAAACTTTGTCAAAGGAGCTTGCGCCCTATGGCATTACTGTTAATAATATACTACCGGGAGCAACTAAAACAGAAAGGCTTTATTCAATTTTTAAAGCCCGCGCAGAAAGCTCAGGTAAAAGTGTTGGGGAAATTGAAAAAGAGTGGCTGGAAGAAATTCCCGCAGGACGATTTGGCGAACCGGAGGAGCTTGCTTATGCAGCAGCTTTTTTAGCCTCGCCGATGGCTGCTTACATAAATGGCGTTAGCTTGCCGGTCGATGGCGGAAGGTTGAATTGTTTATGAATGTAGAAACTCTGTTTCGAGATATTTTTTGATTTAGAGTTTTAAATATTTTTAATAAATTATAATAGATTCCCGCTTTCGCGGGGAATTCATTTAGGGAAACTATGTTAATATATAATGTAACTATCAACGTCGATGAGGATATCCATGAAGAATGGGTTGGCTGGATGTCTTCAGAGCATGTACCAAATGTAATTGCAACAGGATGTTTTAAAGATTTCAGAATGTTTCATCTTCTTTCACCTGAACCGGAAGAAGGTGAAACATATGTGATACAATACTATTGTAATAATGTTGAAGATTATGAACGATATCAGATAGAGCATGCAGCGCTTTTACAAAGTGAGCATAAAGATAAATACGGCGGAAAATTTACTGCATTCAGGACATTAATGGAAGAAGTGTAATTTAATAAAATTACCAAGCATGAAAGCTCCTGATAAAAATGAGGGGAAAAAGAGCGATAATAACAATGAGGATAAGATAAAAAAACAAATTGAGGAGCTAAAAGTTTGTCCCTATTGCCAAAATTTAGTTGGTTTCATTTGGGTTCATGGCCATTATCAATGTCCTATTTGCAAAAACGTGGTAATAGGATGCTGCGGTGATGAGTAGTTCAGACAATTAAGAATTATCAATTAAGAATTATGAATTACAGAAAATGAATAAAAGGCTTAATTTATCTTTATACAAAAAATGGTTTGATGAAATCTTGATGGTACAAAGAAGATTAAATATAGAAAATATCCGTCAGTCTGCTCTGAGCGGACAGACGGTTAAGAGGGTCTGGTGATTAAAAACTATATAAACGGTGAATTAACAGAGCCCTTATCAAAGGAATATTTTGATAATTTCGATCCGGCTGAGGGTAAGGCCTATGAAGTTGTACCTGATTCTGATTCACGCGACGTTAAGCTTGCGGTTAGTTCTGCCGAAGTCGCTTTTCCGGGATGGTCAAACACTCCTGTTGAAGAGCGCTCAAGAATGTTAATGAAAATAGCATCGTTAATTCAGCGTGATCTTGGCGAATTTGCGCGTGCAGAATGTGTAGATACCGGCAAGCCCCTTGCTCTGGCAAAAACGGTAGATATTCCGAGAGCAATAAAAAATTTTGATTTTTTTGCACATGCTATTCACGGGTTTGCAAGTGAATCACATTCAACAGGCGATAGTTCTATTAATTATACTTTAAGGCAGCCCATTGGGGTTGTTGGTGCCATTTCACCGTGGAATCTGCCGCTGTACCTGTTCACATGGAAAATTGCCCCTGCATTAATAACGGGCAATACAGTTGTTGCAAAGCCATCGGAAATTACCCCAATGACTGCATTTCTGCTATCTGAAATTTGCAGAGAAGCAGGATTGCCCAAAGGTGTATTAAATATTGTTCACGGCACGGGACAAAAAGCAGGCAGAGCAATTTCATCACATCCAAAAATTAAGGTAATTACATTCACCGGGGGAACAAAAACAGGAGCAGATATTGCCTCAATTGCAGGGCCGATGTTTAAAAAGCTCTCGCTTGAGTTAGGCGGAAAGAACCCCAATATTATTTTTGCAGACTGCAGCTATAATGAAATGCTGGATACGACCATACGCTCATCATTTCAAAACCAGGGCGAAATATGCCTTTGCGGCTCAAGAATATTTATTGAAAAATCCATTTATGATAAATTTACATCTGATTTTGTTGATAGAACTAAAGTGTTAAAGATAGGCGACCCGCTTGAATCTGATACTGACCAGGGCGCCATTGTATCAAGCCAGCACATGGAAAAGATTCTCTCATACATCAATCTGGCCAAACAGGAAGGCGGACGCATCATGTGCGGAGGTAACCGTGTACTGCTTGAAGGAAGGTGCAGGAACGGATGGTTTATTGAGCCAACGGTAATTGTCAGCCTGCCGTATAATTGCAGAACAAACCAGGAAGAAATCTTCGGGCCTGTTGTTACATTAATTCCTTTCAAAGATGAAGAAGAAGTGCTGATGATGGCAAACAGCACCGACTATGGTTTGGCTTCTATAATCTGGACAAATGATTTATCACGGGCCCATAGAGTTGCGTCAAAAATTCAGACAGGTATTGTGTGGATAAATTGCTGGATGGTTCGCGATCTGCGCACACCGTTCGGCGGAATGAAAAGCTCAGGTGTAGGCCGAGAAGGCGGCATGGAAGCGCTCAGATTTTTCACCGAGCCAAAAAATGTTTGTGTGAAACTATAAGTTCTCATATGATAGGTATTTGTATAGAATTAAAAACCACATGTAAGTATTGCAGCTCTGCATTAATGTTAAATGCATTAACGGAAGAATTTCTATGCACATCATGTGATAAAATAAATAACTTTTCTGTTGAAACATGGCAGGGTATTCTTGAAGATTCTTTTGAAAAAATTAGCGAGTTTAAGTTAGGCGAAGGGCAGCCTTCAACAATTATACGTGGGGAATATACCTACGGCTTGATGTATGGAAAACAGGAGCCCAGATGCAGGAAATGCAAACAGAATGTTGATGTAACAAAAATTGAAGAATATGCCGAGAAAAACGATATAGTATGCACAAAATGCTCTAATCACATTTATATAAGAAAGCCGTCAAGCTCCATAGCTGAAGCTCTCCCAAGAATAAAATACCTGGTTGGTGAAGATGAGGATTTAATTTCATCAAGTAATCCTCCCCCTAACCCCCTCCAAAGGGGGAATTTAGAATATGCAAAGCCGGTTTTGTTTATATGCCCTTCATGTGCGGGGAGCCTTGAAATCGATGGCAACGACAGGATGGTTATTTGTAAGTTTTGCAATTCACAAATTTACTTACCTGATGACCTGTGGTTCAGGCTTCATCCTGCAAAGTCAGTCGATAGGTGGTATATCTTATTTGATGAGACTCCGCCAAAAGATAAATTGCCGGAATGGTATTATTTAAGCGATATAACGATGGATAAAGAAGGCAATCTTTATGCTGCAAGCGCAACCGACGGTGATAATGATTTTTCAGTCTGGTCAATAAGTACTGATCTAAAAACAAGGTGGGTAAGATACGGCTTGAAATATAATCATGAAACTGCAGGCATCACAATAACCGGGGATGGAAACCTATATCTGTGGGATAAAAGAAAACATTCACTTTTAAAACTCTCATCTGAAAATGGCGAGACAATAGAAAAAATCGAAGGCAGGCCGGCATCCGGGGATAATCCTAATCCATTTAACCTGAAAGGGTGTACGACGCTTGTATCAGATTCTGATAGCACAATTCTTGCAATTGTAAACAATACAATCGTCAGGTATTCTGCTGACGGCAAGAGGATTAATTTATGGGAAGGAAAAAAGTTTGGCTTATTTGGAAGCGGTATAGGGAAAAGAATCCCGGAAGATGATTCCGAATATGCGCCTTATGTTAAAGAT
>DASXTZ010000226.1:0-3526 GCA_036505135.1 Ignavibacteria bacterium | reverse complement strand
CTCAGTCGGGTAATCCTAACAAAGCTGATTCATTGAGTGAGTTCAACATTATAACTGTTCTTCATCCAACCAATTCTAATCACAATGGAGGATGCTTAATGTTCGGGCAGGACGGTTATTTATATATGGGTCCTGGCGATGGCGGCAGCGGAGGTGACCCGCCCAATAATGCACAAAATACAAATGTTCTTCTTGGAAAGATTTTAAGGCTTAATATAGATACTGCAGCCGGTGGAAATAATTATGGAATCCCGCCGGGAAATCCGTTTATAGGAGGAGGGGGGAGACCGGAAATATTTGCGTGGGGAGTCAGAAATCCGTGGCGGTTTACACGTGATCCTGTAACAAATATAGTATATATGGCGGATGTTGGGCAGGATGCGTGGGAGGAAATAGATACTTTAAGTGTTGGCAAAAATTACGGGTGGAGATGTTATGAGGGAAATCATCCATTTAATACAACCGGATGCGGTTCCATATCGCTTTATACTTTTCCTATTAAGGAATATCAAAACATTGGTCCAGATTGCTCTATTACGGGCGGTTATGTGTACAGAGGCTCTCGTGTTCCATGGCTTGTAGGAAGATATGTATATGCAGATTATTGCAGCAGGAAGGTTTGGAAGCTGCTCTATAACGGGGGAATTGTAAGCGATACATCGCTAATTGGTTCGGCACCGGCTTCGGTATTATCATTTGGTGTTGATCAAAATAACGAGCTATATGTTTGCTGCACAGGCGGAATTCATAAATTTAATAATACTTTAATTGGTATTAATGGGAATGGAAACCATATTCCACAAGGTTATATTCTTGAACAGAATTATCCTAATCCTTTTAATCCCTCTACTGATATTAAATTCAGTGTTGAAACGGCTGTTAATGTAAGCATAAAAATTTATGACGTTCTTGGCAACGAAGTTGAAGTATTGGTTAATGAATTTAAACAGCCCGGAAACTATACTATAAAATGGAACGCTTTGAACTTCCCGAGCGGAGTATATATATATCAAATGACTGTTAACGGGTCATCATTTGAAAGGAGAATGGTTCTGTTAAAATAGAAAATTTAATAAAAATGATGCTGGTATAAATATGAAAAGAATATTAACATTTTTTCTTGCTGTTTTAACAATGTTGTTTGTTTATGAAACTATTGTCTCATTTCAAGATGGTATAGGCGTCCATACACGTAAAAATCTGGGAACAAGCGGCGACGGTTGTATTTGCCATAGGCCCGATTCAACAGCAGGTGTGGTTGTCAGAATTACCGGACCCGCCGTTGTGATGGGTAATTCGTCAAATATTTACAGGATAACTATGCGAGGCGGCCCGGCTATCACCGGAGGATTTGATTTCAATGTTAAATATGGCAATACTGATACAGTTCCCGGGCAGGGTACAAGAATAATCCTAGAAGACCCGAGCTCTCTTGATATTTCACATAGCTTTCCAAAAGTGTTTAGCAGTGACAGTGTTAGCTGGCTTGTTAAATATATTGCCCCGGATACTAATATTGTAATTTTTGATACGCTTTATGCTACAGGCAATAGTACAAACAATGATCTCTTCCCAAATGACAGCGATAAATGGAATTTCTCTCCCAATTTTGTAGTTATGGTTACCCCTTCTATTGGCATAAAAAAGATTTCAACTATTGCAGAAGTATTCGCTCTCGGTCAGAACTATCCTAACCCATTCAATCCCGTTACAAGAATTCGCTTCTCAATTCCCCTCTCGAGAGGGGTGTCCGAAGGACGGGGTGTGTTTGCAAAATTGATTATTTATGATGCCCAGGGCAAACAAGTGGCCGTGCTTGTGAATGAGCAGTTATCCTCCGGAAAGTATGAATATGACTGGGATGCCTCATCATACGCATCAGGTGTGTATTACTATAAGTTAATAGCTGGCTCATATTCCGAAGTAAAAAAGATGATTCTTATTAAATAGTAGCCCATAGTTGCTGCTAAACTAAAAAGCGTTCAAAACCGAACGCTTTTTTTATTATAAAAGACTTTAATTCAGACTTTTTGCCTTTTAACTTTTTATTTTTTACCCAATATTTGTCACTTAAATATGCCAAAAAACGAAAGTTATAAAAGAATTTTAGTTACTTCTGCGTTGACTTATGCAAATGGTGATACGCACCTTGGGCATATTGCGGGCTCTATATTACCCGCTGATATGTATGTCCGCTATCTGCGACTTGCAGGATATGATGTCATTTATATTTGCGGTTCCGATGAACACGGGACAGCTATTGAAATGTCAGCCATAAAAGAAGGGATTAGTCCTCAAGAAATAATAGATAAATATCATTTTGCAAATAAAAAAGCCTATGAAGACCTCGGGATGTCTTTTGATATTTATTCCAGGACTTCAAGTGATATCCATAAAAAGACGTCACAGGATTTCTTCTTCAAGCTTTATGAAAAGGACCTGCTATATCAGAAAACTGAAAAGCAGTTGTATTCTGAAAAAGAAAAACGCTTTCTTGCCGATAGGTTTGTGGTGGGAACCTGCCCCGTATGCGGATTTGATGAAGCGAGAGGAGATGAATGCGAAAACTGCGGGAGTGCGCTCTCACCGCTCGAACTGAAGAATCCAAGGTCAACAATTACAGGAGATACTCCTGTTGTAAAAGAATCCACGCATTTTTATTTTCCTTTAAGTAAGTTTCAGCCAGACCTTGAAAAATGGATAAGCTCTAAGGCTGACTGGAAATCTAACGTAGTAAATTACTGCAAGGGCTGGTTTAAGACAGGTTTAAAAGATAGGGCCATTACAAGAGACCTTGACTGGGGAATTTCCCTGCCTATTGAGGGATATAATGGAAAAGTCATTTATGTTTGGTTTGAAGCACCAATCGGATATATTTCAAATACGGTTGAGCTGTTTGAACAAAAAGGAGAACCCGAAAAATGGAAAGATTATTGGCAGATGGAAGATACAAAGCTTGTTCATTTTCTGGGGAAGGATAATATAATTTTTCATGCAATATTATTTCCTGCAATGTTAATGGCTCATGAAAAATATGTACTTGCTGATAATGTTCCTGCAAACGAATTTATGAATCTAGAAGGCAGTAAGCAGTCGAAAAGTAAAGGGCATGCAATTCTTGTTAAAGATGTTGTAAAAAAATTTAATCCTGATTCTATCAGATATGCCATTGCAGCTAACATGCCAGAAAACAAGGATACAGATTTTTACTGGGAAGACCTGCAGGCAAGAAATAATAATGAGCTGGGGGCAATACTTGGTAATTTTGTTAATCGGACGTTTGTCTTTGCGGGCAAATATTTTGATGGAGTTGTTCCCCAAACGGGCAAGCTGATGGAAATTGATAGTAATATCATAAATAGCCTAAAACCTTACAGCCAAAAAATTGCTTCTTATTATGAAGCTTTCCATTTTAAGGATGCCCTTAATGAAACAATGAACGCTGTGCGTGATGCAAACAAATATTTTAACGATACCGAGCCCTGGAAGCAGGTTAAAGAAGATAAAATAAGGTGCGGGACAATAA
>DASXTZ010000225.1:0-2519 GCA_036505135.1 Ignavibacteria bacterium | reverse complement strand
TAGAACTAATCATTTCCCTATAAAGAATATAATTTAATTATATATTTATAAATAAAAAGCATATTAGAATTTCCAAAAAAATAACCAATTTTCCCCTTAAAAATGATAAATTTGATTATTATTTTGCATTTTCTATTTTATTAAAGAAACGTATAAACTATGACTTCTGAACAAAAGCCAAAGCAATATAGAATTGAGCAGTTTTTCGCAATTAGAACTTTATCAGGCTTTAGCCTATCGCCCAATGGAAAAACAATAGCATACATAGTTAATACAGATGGTATGCCTAATATATGGACCATACCTATCGAAGGAGGGTGGACATCACAAATTACATTGCAGGAAAACGCTGTAAAAGGCTTGTTATATTCCCCTAAAAAAAACGATATCGTTTTCATAAGTGATTTCCAGGGGGATGAAAACATGCAGCTTTATCTGGTTTCAGATAAAGGCGGAGAGGTTGAATTATTAACTCCAGGGCATAAAGGCTCCCAGGTTCAGCTGACAGACTGGAATAAAAAAGGTGATAAAATTATTTATTCTTCCAATAAAAGGGATAAAAGATTCTTTGATACATATGTGTATGATTTTAAAACAAGAAAAGAAAAATGCGTTTATCAATCTAATGACATTCATACATATATACCTGCGGGCTGGAGTGTGGATGAAAGATACATTCTCTTTATTAAGTTCTATACAAACTCAAACCAGGATATTTTTATACATGACACGAAGACAAATGTGACTATTAATGTTACAGAACATAAGGGGTCTATGAAAAATGTAAACCCACAGCTTAATAAAAAGTCTGATACTTTATATTTTCTCTCGGACTTTGAAAGAGAATTTACTGGTATTGCGTATTACAAAGTAAAGAGCGGAGAGATAGGATGGTTTATAGAAGAAAAATGGGATATTACAAGCTTTACTTTTTCAAAGTCTGAAAAATACATGTTGTATTCGATTAATGAAGACGGAACGACAAAGCTCAAACTGAAAAATTTTAAAAGCGGACTAACAAAAACTTTAAAAATACCAACAGGCAATCTTCTGGCTTATGACTTTACCCCCGATGAAAAGAGAGTAGTTTTTATACACGATGGGCCGCAAAATCCCAATGACATTTACGTTTACGACATTAAAAAAGAAAGATCAAAGCAAATAACCTATTCAATGATTGGAGGAATCCCTAAAAACTCCTTTGTGGTACCTAAAAAAATTTCTTATAAGAGCTTTGACGGATTAAATATTTCGGCCTTTCTATACATACCTCCCTGGATGAAAAAAAATGAATCAAACCCCGCGATATTATGGCCTCACGGAGGGCCTGAATGGCAGGAGAAAAATATCTTCAACAAATATTTCCAGTTATTGGTCAACAGAGGTTATATTGTTATAACACCGAATTTCAGGGGGAGCACAGGATACGGGAAGACCTTTCAAAGCTTAATATACAAAGATTGGGGCGGCAATGAATTTAAAGATGTACTTGGGGCTTATAACAATTTAATTGGCACGGGCTATGTTGATAAAAGCAGAATCGCAGTGGTTGGAGGCAGCTTTGGAGGGTTTATGACCTTAACATGCGTAACAAAAGCTCCGGATAATTGGCGCTGCGCTGTTGATATATTTGGACCTTCAAATTTGTTCACTTTCCAGAAATCAGTACCTGAACACTGGAAACCAGGGGTGGTTGAACTTGTTGGTGACCCGGAAAAGGACAAGGCTTTATTATTCGAAAGATCTCCTGTTAATTTTGTTGATAATATAAAATGCCCGCTTTTCATTGTTCAGGGAAAAAATGATCCGCGGGTAGCTCAAGCAGAATCTGACCAGATGGTTGAAAAACTTAAATCGCAAAATAAGGAAGCTGAATATCTCGTTCTTGAAGACGAAGGACACGGGTTTTCAAAAGTATCAAACCAGATAAAGGTATGGGAAATGGTATGTAATTTCCTGGATAAACATATGAAAGCCGTGTAAAATTGGAACAATCAAAAGATAAGATAATTGACGGCAGACTTATATCTGTCAACATCATAAATGAGATTAAAGATGAGCTTTCAAAACAAAAAATAACTCCGGGTTTGGCCTTTATTTTAGCGGGAAATAATCCCTCTTCAGAGATCTATGTCAACATGAAAGCCAAAGTATGTGCTGAACTGGGTTATTATTCTATTGTTGACAGGCAGCCTGAAAACATTACAGAAGAATTTCTGCTAAAGCTGATAAGTAACTATAATCAGGATAATAAAGTACATGGAATTTTAATTCAGCTTCCGCTTCCCAAGCATATTAACGAGTTAAAAATTCTTGAGTCTGTTGATTATAGAAAAGACGTTGACGGTTTTCATCCTGTAAACAGCGGTAGGCTTGTGATAGGAGAAAAATGCTTTATTCCGTGCACCCCTGCCGGAATACATGAGCTTTTAAAAAGGTATGAGATTAAAACAAGCGGAAAAAATGTTGTTGTAATTGGAAGAAGCAATATTGTAGGTAAACCGGTTGCAAATATTTTA
>DASXTZ010000224.1:0-2227 GCA_036505135.1 Ignavibacteria bacterium | reverse complement strand
TTTTTTCATTCTTCTTACCTCAACCTGGTTCTTTGTTTCCATTATAGTATCGGAAATCGCACGGGTAATCAGTTCGATAGATTTTACGGCATCATCATTTGCAGGAACAGGATAATCTATCAGGTCGGGGTCGCAGTTTGTATCTACAATTGCGAAAATTGGTATTCCGAGCTTTCGTGCCTCATCTACTGCTATATGTTCCTTTTTAACATCGATAAGGTATATTGCTCCGGGAAGCTTGTTCATGCTAACAATTCCACCAAGAACTTTTTCTAGCTTTTCCTTTTCGCGGGAAATCATAAGGCGTTCCTTTTTCTGATAATTCTCAAGAGTTCCGTCCGTTTCCATCTTTACTATATTATTATAACGTTTGATGCTCTTCCTGATGGTTACAAAATTAGTAAGCATGCCGCCAAGCCAGCGCTCAGTCACATAGGGCATTCCGCTTCTGGAAGCTTCGTTTTTTATTACTTCCTTTGCCTGCTTTTTTGTGCCAACAAATAAAATAGTTCTGCCTTCACCAATCACTCTTGATACCTGGTTCTGAGCTTCCTGTAATAATTCGTGTGTTTTCTTGAGGTCAATTATGTGAATCCCGTTTCGTTCCATGAAGATATACCTCTTCATCTTGGGATTCCACCTGCGGGTTAAATGTCCGAAGTGTGCGCCTGATAGCAACAGGTCTTCTATAGATACCGCCATTTAATTTACTCCTTTTGTTATTTGCAGCGCACTTGCGCCACACTTCTGTTACCTTCACCTTTTATCCAACATCCGCCAGCTGGCGGACACCTGTCAGATAAAATCAGGAAACATGATTTATTTATTAATTAAAATCTTTTAATTCGAATTTCTGATTTCGAATTTGAAATATTATCTCTTCGAGAACTGGAAGCGTTTTCTTGCCTTGGGCTGCCCTGATTTCTTTCTTTCAACCATACGAGAGTCTCTTGTCAGCATGCCTTCCTTTTTCAAACCGGGACGCAAGCTTGCATCATATTTTAATATTGCTCTTGAAATTCCCAGGCGAATAGCTCCAACCTGCCCGTTGACGCCGCCTCCTTTAACATTTACCACAACATCAAACCGGTTCTTCATATCAATAACGTTTAAGGGGTCAATAGCTTCTTTTAATAAGGAATCTTTCTTAAAGAAGTCTGTTCCGCTTTTTCCGTTTATGGTAACGCTGCCTGAACCTTCATACAAAAAAACTCTTGCCGTCGATGTTTTTCTTCTTCCTACTGCCTGATGATGATTAACTGCCATTTAATAATTTTAATTTTATCTAAAGATTTTTAACTGGAATTGGATTTTGAGCGGCATGGGGATGTTTATCACCTGCATAAACTTTAAGCTTGGTAATAATTCTTTTCCCAAGGCTTGTTTTTGGAAGCATACCCCAAACAGCATTATGAATTACTTTATCAGGATGGGTTTTGATAAGCTCTTTAAAAGAACGTTCTTTCTGCCCGCCCGGATATAAAGAATGGTGCAAATATGTTTTTAACTGCTCACGCTTACCTGTAACCTTTACTTTATCGGCATTAATTACGATAACAAAATCACCTGTATCTACGTTAGGAGTGAACTTAGCGGTGTTTTTGCCCCAAAGAATCCGGGCAATTTGTGATGCCATCCTGCCTAATATTTTGCCATTGGCATCAACTACATACCATTTCTTGTTTAACTCGTCTTTATGCGTAAAACTGGTTACCTTTAGCGATTTTTCTAAAGCCTTTTTCATTATAAATTCCTCAAAAGACTACAAAAATAGCGTAAATTTACGACAAAGTCAATGAAAGGAATGATTACTCTGGTCTTTAATGATGAAAATATTAATATGGTGTTTTCAAAATAAGGCAAATCAACCTCCAATTTTCCAATAATCCTTCATCAACTCCGTAGTCCAGGCAGGCTGCCTAACTTGTTCACTAGTTTCTGGCAAAAATTCGCTAACAGGCTTTATATCTAAAACCGGTGAACCATCTATGGCATCAAGCCATTTAACAAATAGGCTTCTGCCCTTGCTCTCAATAAGCTGACGAGGGAAAAAGGATTTATCAGATAACAATAAAAAATGCATCAACACAGTTGATGCATTCTAAAAGTTTAAAAAACTTTAAACTTAATAAACTTAACTAACTCAATATACTAATGATACTGCGCGTGATCCTTCATAATAAACTTAATTTCTTTCGATTTCATATATGTATTCATTTTTGAAAGC
>DASXTZ010000223.1:0-5294 GCA_036505135.1 Ignavibacteria bacterium | reverse complement strand
GGAGTATATTCATGGAATGTCATGTTCTCAGCGATTTTTTCATAACCTCTGTGAAGGTATCCCAGCTCAGGAACGCAGTTTACTACAGTCTCACCGTCAAGGCTTACTACAAGCCTTAGCACGCCATGTGTTGCAGGGTGCTGCGGACCCATATTAAGCACAAGCTGGTTTTCAAGGTTATCATCAAAGTAAGCGCGGACATCATCGGTCTCAAGCGCGCGGATGATTCCTTCGTATTTGCTTAAGCCTTTGGGTTTAAAACCCGGTTTTGCTTCCTGAAATATATCTGCCATTTATTCTATTGCGTATCCTGCTTTTCTGCTTTCAGCAGGGGTGAAGAAATTTCTATTTTAAAAATTTTCTGACTATATAAAAGACCCTTCCTGCATGCAGCAGGCAGGCGCTTGCGCTCAAGGATTATTTCTTTGGTAACGAAAACGAACCTGGTATTCCCATTAACGGAAAATCTTTCCTAAGCGGATAATATTCGAATTCTTCCTGTAAATACAATCTTCGCAAATCCGGGTGATTTAAAAAAACTATCCCGAACATATCGAATGCTTCGCGCTCATACCAGTCAGCCGATTTCCATACCGGGTAAAGACTTTCAACCTCCGGTTTTTTGGAGTCAAGCTTTACTCTTAGCATTATCCTTGCTTTAGTAACGGAAGAATATACATTATAGATGCATTCAAACCTGTGTTCTTTAGTGAAGCGGTCAACTCCGACAAGGTCTCTAAGCTGGTCGAATTGGAATTCGTCTCTTAAAATAGTGCTTAGCTCAACAATTTTTTCTTTAGGAACTTCGATCAAGGGATAGTTGATCATTTCCGAAAAAATAACTCCGTTGAATCCGCCTGCCTCGTTAAACCGTTCTTTTAGCTTTGCCAGCCTGCCTTTAGGTAAGTCTTCCATATAATAAGATACAAATTTATCAAAAATAGAATATAATTCAAAGGAAAATCGTTTTATACAGGCATATTAATCATTGTAATGAATAAAAATATGATAAGTCACTTATTTTCGCTCGCAATTTATAAACAAAAAACCCCGTCTTGCCGGACGGGGTTCTTTGTTGTTTTAAATGAACTGTGCTTTGTTTATTCGCCTAACTTGACAAGCTTCGTCTCGTATTTAAGCTTTAATAGCTTTTTGACATCTTTATTGGAGGCTTTTTTGCTGTCATATAATCCGACCAGCACTTTGTAGGTTGACGTTTTCGTCTTTGTCTGCGGGTCGTTGACGGTTATTTCTTCAAGATAGATTTTTGTAAAACCGTCTCTTTCGAGCCTTCCAATTCTTCTATCGGCGAGTGATTTATCATTGTAAGTTCCTACTTCAACTGAGTAGCCGTTTACAACGGCCAATTGGTTCGAGAGGTCATAGAACCTTATTAGCGAATCGATGTCTATTTGCTGGTAGAGGTTGGAATCTTTTTCCTTATCCTCCTGAGTCTTCGGTGTTATGATCCTGATCTTAAGGTTGCCTTTTGATTTAAGGCTTTTGTTAAGCTCAAAATCACTTGTTGTTCCACTATCTGATTGGAATTCAACAAATACCTTGGAGTCAGCCTCTACATCCTTGTTTAGGAGTTCAGTGGATTTGAACTCACTGGTATCGATCTCTGATTCATCAATTTGTTCATCAGGATCGATTCCCTGACGAAGCAGTTCGGCTTCTTCTTCTGTTATCTGTTCAAGCCGGACCTGGGTGATTCCACCCATCTCAATAGCATCTTTAGCTGCTCTTGATAGGTCAATTATTCTGCCTCTAACGTATGGTCCTCTGTCATTGATTCTTACAACGGTATAAAGATTGTTTCCAAGGTTTGTGACCTTTAGCAAAGTGCCAAAGGGTAAGGTTTTGTGAGCAGCGGTATATTCATAGGTGTCAAACCGCTCACCGTTGGCGGTTTTTCTACCATGAAATCCCGGGCCGTACCACGAAGCCTCACCGACTTCAACAAAGCTTGAACCGGCAGGATCTTCATTCGTGTAAGCATCTTTAGAGGCGTTACCAGTTAGGACTACAAGCACAGTTAAAAAAAAGATTAACGGCAAGAGTTTTTGTTTAACCAATGTCGTCTCCTTTTTAAATTAATAAAATATCTGTCCTTCAGAATATTTCGCAAGTAACTCGGACAGTCTTGCTCTCGGTACTGCACACTACAATACCTCTTGGAGCGTTTATCTTTTTTTAACTTACCCCGCGCCGTATGCGGGGTTATGGATATAAATTATCCATACTCTTTTTATTAAAAGAACATTCTTATTCGCTTATCAACTAAGTGATTGAGCGATTTCAAAAATTAAATATATAAAATAGATTGATTCCCCCCATGGGAATTTGATATTTCAACCTGCTTTTATTGACTCAAGGTCAATAATCTTTTTTTCCTGATCTATAAAGCGCAGCCAGCCGTATTTATCATTCCCTAAAGCAACGATATCAAAGAAAGCCTCCTGCATTTGTTTTGTAACTTTACCCGGAGTTCCTTTTCCTATAATCATTTTATCAACTGAGCGTATCGGAGTAATTTCAGCAGCGGTTCCGGTAAAGAACATCTCGTCAGCCATATACAGCATTTCACGCATTATATTGCTTTCAACAACAGTGTAACCAGCATCTTTAGCTATCTGCAAAACAGATTTTCTGGTAATTCCTCCTAAAATGGAGTTATGTAATCCTGGAGTATATATACAACCGTCAAGAACTATAAAAAGGTTCTCGCCACTTCCCTCGCCAATGTAGCCATTTTCATCAAGAGCTATTCCTTCAGAATAACCATTGATAATAGCTTCCATTTTGATAAGCTGCGAATTCATATAAGCGCCGCCGATTTTTGCGAGTGTAGGAGTAGTATTTGGCGCATTTCTCTTCCATGAAGAAACACAGACATCTATTCCGCTTTCAACAGCGCCTTTGCCGAGATATGATCCCCATTCATATGCTGCGATTGCAAAATCGACAGGGTTCTTTAATGGATTAACATTCAGGTCTTCATAGCCGCGATAGGCAATTGGCCTGATGTAACATGATTCCAGATCGTTTACTTTTATTGTATCAATAATTCCATTACAAATTTCCTCAAAAGAAAAGGGAATATCAGCGCGGAAAATCCTTGCCGATAATATAAGTCTTCTTACGTGGTCTTCGAGTCTGAATATAGCTCTTCCGTGTGCGGTCTTGTAACATCTTACCCCCTCGAAAAATGAGGAACCATAGTGTATAACGTGAGAAAGAACGTGAATCTTAGCGTCATCCCAATTCACGAACTTGCCGTTCATCCATATTTTGTCAACAGTTTTTACTGCCATAACAGTGAGATTTAAGTTTTTAGGATAAACTCTTTATATATATCCTATAAGTTTTATAAATCTTTGCACCTAACTTTTCGGCTGCCATTCTCATTGCCATGTTATCTTCCAGCACCCACGAAATTTCTGCACCACCATAACCATTTTTATTGCCCATCTTAATGGTTTCTAAATAAAAGACAGAGTCAATTCCTCTTTTTTGATACTCCGGCTTTACACCCATAATTATCACTCTAAGCCAATCAATCCTCTTTTTATAAAGAAGAAGCTTGATAAACCCGAACGGCAGAAGTCTCCCGTTCATTTTTTTTTGTACCTGGTTAAAATCCGGCAGAGAAAGACTGAAGCCAGCCGGCTTACCGTTAACCTCGGCAAAAATTACAAGGTCAGGATCCACAACCATTTTAAGTGAATCTGCCATGTAATCAAACTCTTGGGTTGTTAACGGTACAAAACCCCAATTGGTTTCCCACGCACTGTTATAAATTTCCTCTATCTTTCTAACTTCTGATTCGAGGTTTTTCATGTCAATGTTTCTTGTAATCACGTCGGACTTTTGTTTTATCAGCTTAGCCATTCTTTCCAGCCTATTCATTATTTTACTATCATTTATAACCTCTGCCGGTATCCGGTAGGCATACAGGTCTTTTGCCTTTTCAAACCCAAAATCCTCAATTTTCTGCTGATAATGCCTTGGATTGTAGGTCATTAAGAATACCGGTGATGAATCAAATCCGTCCACAAGCAGCCCGCATTCGTCGTTTGTTGAAGGATTTACGGGTCCTAATATCTCATCAAACCCTTTTTCCTTACACCACTCACAGGCCTTTTCCAGAAGCAAATCCGATACTTCATGGTCGTCTATTGTTTCAAAGAACCCGAAAAACCCTGCTTTATCTTTATGAAAATTATTGTGATTATCATTTTTTATGGCAGCGATTCTGCCTACAACTTTCCCTTCTCGTTCGGCAAGGAATAAATCCATTTCTGCATGCTTAAAGAATGGATTTTTTTTTGGATCTAAATTCTTTCTTACATCGAATATCAGGGGTGGAACCCAATACTTATCTCCTCTGTAAATATCCCAGGGGAGTTTTATAAAATTCATCCTGTCTAGCTCAGATTCAACTCTACTTATTTTTACCAATTAATGCGGTGTCTTGTTTAAAATCACGAGTTTAAATATAAGAATAATTGCTAAAAGATACAATTGAGTAATTGGGTCGGAAGGGTTAGATATTGCATAAGTATTGATACTATATGTAAAAATTTGCAATACCATATAAAAACCAAAGTAATTTTGGAGATTTTTAGTTATTTTTAATAACTTTCTATAACAGGTGCCAGCAATATTTAATGAATAAGCGGATTTTTTTATCCATATTATTGTTTTTGTTTGTAACGTCCTCAAGTACTTATTCTCAATATGGCTGGTGGAAGGATAAAAAATATAAAACCAAGGAGCAGCAGCAAAAATTTGATAACTGCAAGTTCACATTTTTAGGGATATCCGATGGACTTATGTATTCAAATGTTAATTATATAACGCCCTATTTCCAGAACGAGGTATATATCAGCGTCAAAAATGGGGATAAGGGATATTATAATAGAGAGCAGGCTCAATACATCATAGAAGATTTCCTTGCAAACTATCCGCCTGATTCTTTTAAATGGAAAAATTCGTACAGGTCAGAAAGCTACGCGTTTGCAAGCGGGAAATATATGTATAAAAAGAATGGTTATTTAAATAAATATCTCATTACGATATCTTTAAAATACATTAGTAATCTATGGCTAATTGACCAAATATTAGTAAATTAGCTTTTTTAAATTAATGTTTAGGTTTAATATAAAAACTTTTATTAAACAAAATAAATTTTCGCTGCTCCCCCTTTCTATAATTATTATTGTAATTGTTTTCACTCTATTAGTAAAAGATTATTTTGTTGATACGATTTCTTACCGCTGGCAGGAAGT
>DASXTZ010000222.1:0-1938 GCA_036505135.1 Ignavibacteria bacterium | reverse complement strand
CTGAATTTGTATTTCGGTTATATTTTACTGCTTTAACAATACCACTGGTTGCGTTACCAATACCCTGTATAAACACTCTTCCTGCAACAGCAAAAGGAGGACCTGAAATACCTCCGTTAATTGTTTTTTGTGCCGAACCGGAATTTCCGGCGGTAAAACCTAAGTCATCCTGAAGGAAGAAAACGGAATTAATATCAAGGTTTGTGTTCGATTGCTGAAGGTTCCATATCGTGCTTCCATCTGTAGTTTTAAGGATTGTGCCATCTTCACCGACTGCATAGCCTACGTTTGTTGAGGAAAAGCAAATATCATTAAGGTCTTTGTTGATCACCGCATGCACAATCCATGTCTCTCCGGCGTCTGTTGTTTTATAAATTACACCCGAGGAAGCATACTGATATCTTCCGACTAAATATCCGATAGTTGGAGTGGGGAAAGAAATGCCGGTGAATTCTATATCCTGAACTGAAGGGTCTACCTGGCGCCAGTTTGCTCCGCCATCAGTTGTTTTGTAAATTATTCCATAATACGGGAAAAATGCCCTGCCGCCAATCACAAAACCAACATTCGAAGATATGAATTTAACCTTGTTGAAATTACTGTAAGTCAGCGAAATATTTTGCTGGAACCATGTTAATCCCCCATCTGCAGTCACGTATATTTGGCTATTCTGCCCTACGGTATATCCTACCTGGCTATCATAAAAATATACAGAATTTAACAAGGAAAAGTTTTTATCTATCCAATTCACTCCTCCGTTACTTGTTCTGTATAAAGTTCCATCGCAAACAAAACCTGTGCTTTGGTCAATGAAATAAACCGAAGAGCCTCCGAAGTTTTGAGAAATAATGAGCCAGTTTGACCCGCCATTTAGAGTTTTGAGAACAATATCATTCCCCGCTAAAAAGCCGGTATTGGGATTTAGAAAATATATCGAGTGTAAAATATTGGTTGTTCCTGATTCAAGGGGATACCAGCCGGACTGGGACATGAGGTTAGTTTGCAAGAGCATTAATGCTGCAGAAGCAATGGTTAAGTATATATTATTTAATTTTATTTTTTTCATGGCAAACCTCATTGTTTTTTATGCCATATTGAGTAACTGCCTATAAAATATCGGTTTTAATTTAGCTTATTTTTATAAAAATAGCAGTAACAATATTAATATTACAATAGCTAATATCTGTAATCCTATAGTAGTATTCATAAACCTACTGAATTTAGCTTCAAATAATTAGAAGAAGCAGCAGGAAGACAAAAACTAAGCCAATAATTCCGCTAACTGAATAATTTATTTTAAATTCCATGTTTTTTACTTTTTTTTCTTAAATTCTTCGATTGTTATAGCTTTTTCCCAATAATTAAAGAATAAATCTCTAATCTGGGCCACGAAATCAACATTTTTTATTATTAAATCTGCCTGTTTGTGCTTGGGTACATTTTTATCGGTCGATAAATTAAAAAAAACAGTTTCTGCATCAAAAATTACGCTATTGGAAAGCTTAAAATTCGCTAGTTTTATCTCTTCCCCTTCTTTAATAAACCGTTCACATATTCTAACAAGCTCATCATTATTGGTTTTATCATCGCTTAGTTGATAAATTGACTTAATTGTACCACTTGATTTTAATATTCTTTTAACATCTTCGTGAACTTCTTCTGAAACAGCGCGCCTGGGACTATACATGTTTAAAATTTCACTTTTAGCTACTTTCAATAATTCTAAATACTTTGCAACTCTATGTTTATTAAAGCCTCTGATTAACTGTATATCTTTATCGGGACCCTCCACCTTTTGGGAAGAGGATTTGTAAATACTTTGAAGCTCGCCAAATGTTTCTTTCAGGTTTGAAACACGCTGCTCAAAGCTTTTCTTGTAATCATGTGAAATTTTATCTAAGATTATTGCAGGGTCTATTATCTGGTAGTTCAGTATTG
>DASXTZ010000221.1:0-7914 GCA_036505135.1 Ignavibacteria bacterium | reverse complement strand
AACCTGATTCTAATATAACATCCTCTACAGATACAAATTTACAGGATACAAACCAACAGCTTACAGAAGAAGAGATTAAAGTAAAACATCCCTGGTTCTATATGGTTCGAATAAACCAAACAAAGGATGGCGGGGTTTATTTCCTCGTTAAAGAATCTGACAAGATAAAAGTACAAAAAATACTTGAAAGAAAAGAAGTCCAGGAGTTAATTCCCTCAGACATAAGCTTTGCATGGCCAAAGGAACCTGATTTTAGCGACCAGGGTGAGAAGATTTTCCAACTGTACGTGTTGAAAAAAGAACCTGAACTAACAGGCGGCGTTATTGTAAATGCAAGATCAAATATTGACCCTCAAAGCAACCAGCCAGTTGTATATATGGAAATGAATAGCGATGGATCTGCTGACTGGGCCAGAATAACCGGAGCAAATATCAATAAAAGAATTGCTATAGTGCTTGATAATGTAGTTTATTCAGCTCCTAACGTTAAAAATAAAATCACAGGCGGTAATTCTCAAATTGAAGGAATTGGCAGCGTTCAGGAAGCAAAAATTCTCGAGATTGTTTTAAGAGCCGGCGCTCTGCCTGCACCACTTACGATTATAGAAGAAAGAACCGTTGGACCTTCATTGGGGGAAGACTCGATTAACAAAGGTTTATATTCATCTATAATAGCCTTAGTAACGGTGGCCTTATTTATGCTTGTTTATTACCATTTTGCGGGAGCCGTTGCAGATATGGCACTCATATTTAATATGCTTTTCGTTTTGGGAGTTATGGCAAGTTTTCAGGCGACCTTAACATTACCTGGTATAGCAGGTTTAATTTTAACAATTGGCATGTCTGTAGACTCAAATGTTCTTATATATGAAAGGATCAGAGAGGAGCTTGCAAGCGGAAAACCGCTTAAAACTTCAATTGAAATTGGGTATAAAAAAGCATTCTCTGCTATAATTGATTCGCACGTCACGGCAATAATTACAGGTATCATTCTTTATCAATTTGGAACAGGTCCTATTCAAGGATTCGCATTAACTCTTATTATAGGTCTTATAGCAAACTTGTTTACTGCAATCATTATTACAAGAATAATATTTGATATAATGACTGATAAAGGACAAACTAAAATTAACTTCGGATAACAGGAAGGCAAAGCATGCGTTTTTTACATAATATTCATATAGATTTTCTTTCCAGCAGGAAAAAGTTTTATTTATTGTCCGCAGTGCTCATAATTGCAGGATTTTCTGTACTAATTATAAGAGGAATTAATCTTGGAATTGATTTCAAAGGAGGTACTGAAATGCTCGTTAGGTTTCAGTCACCTGTTCCAATTCAGGATGTAAGAGAGTCTATGGATAAAGCAGGATTAACCGGCGCTGAAATAAAAACAATGGGTGTTGAAACAGACATTTTAATCAGAACCGGAGAGCAAGGTGAAGGTACTTCGACCAGCGATAAGATCAGAGAGTCTTTAAAAAGCAGTTTTCCGGGAAATGATTTTGAAATACTCAGAGTAGACAAAGTTGGTCCTAAAATAGGGAAAGAATTACGTATTGCAGCAATATACGCTACAATTTTTTCTTTAATCGGTATCTTGCTGTATCTGGCATTAAGGTTTGAATTTGTATATGCTTTGGGAGCAGTTGTGGCCTTATTTCATGATGTTCTAATGACACTAGGTATGGTTGCTATATTTGAAGCTTTATTTCCCGCCCTTAACCTTGAACTTTCTCAAAGCATGGTTGCCGCATTCTTAACATTAATCGGTTTTTCGGTTAACGATACAGTTATAGTGTTCGATAGAATCAGGGAAAATATTAAACTGTATAAGAATGAAGACATCCTCCATGTTATGAACAGAAGTGTTAATACCACACTTAGCAGAACTATAATTACAAGCGGAACAGTTTTTTTAACGGTATTGATTTTGTTATTGTTTGGGGGTGAAGTTAACCGCAGCTTTGCTTTTGTATTTTCAGTAGGTGTTATAACAGGAACTTATTCATCGGTTTACATAGCCAGCGCATTTGTAGTTGACATAAAATACTGGCAACAA
This sequence comes from Ignavibacteria bacterium, assembly GCA_036505135.1. Taxonomy (GTDB): domain Bacteria; phylum Bacteroidota; class Ignavibacteria; order Tepidaquicellales; family OLB5; genus DASXTZ01. The sequence continues at coordinate 5,855 of DASXTZ010000221.1, read as the reverse complement.
AAAAGAAAAATTAAATCTCCCGGTAAAGTAGCTGTTACAAAAGCATAGACCCTTATACTAATTATTTGATAACAATATGCCTTCTGAAGTAATAATAGGATTACAATGGGGTGACGAAGGTAAGGGTAAGATAGTTGATCTCCTTGCTTCGAATGCTGATTATGTAGTCCGTTATCATGGCGGTAATAATGCCGGCCATACAGTTGTATTGGGAAACAAAAAATATTTCTTTCATCTTATCCCTTCCGGAATATTTCATAAGAAAACTAAAGCAATAATAGCAAACGGAGTAGCTTTAGACCTTGAAGTGTTAAATAGCGAAATGGATATTTTGGAAAGAGAAGGAATCAGGTTATCTAAAAAACTATTAATTTCGCCAAGATGCCATCTTATTCTCCCCTATCATAAAGCACTTGATTCAGCATATGAAAATGCACGCGGCAAGAAAAAACTTGGGACAACGAAACGGGGAATTGGACCTGCTTATGCCGATAAGGTAAGCTATAATGGAATACGTGTTTATGATTTGCTAGATTGGAAAAGCTTTAAAAATATGTTTATCTTTCAAGCAAAAGTTAAAAATAAAATTCTGAAAACATTTGGAGAAAAACCTATTCATATAGAAAACTCGCTTCAAAAAATAAAAAAATACAGGACTAGAATTTTACCATTAATAAAAGATTCATTCCAAATTCTTACGGAAGCTTATAATACAAAAAAAAGAATACTATTTGAAGGCGCGCATGGAATTATGCTTGACCTTGACTGGTCGCCCTACCCATTTGCAACTGCAACCAATACTGTTATTGGATGCGTGAATACCGGCTCCGGGTTACCTGCTAAAAAAGTTGATAACGTAATTGGCGTAGTAAAAGCATTTACTTCAAGGGTTGGTGGAGGACCTCTTCCAACAGAAATAAACAGCCGTCTCGCCGATTCCATAAGAGAACGCGGATGGGAATACGGTACAACAAGCGGGAGACCAAGAAGAATCGGCTGGCTTGACCTAGAAGCTGTTAGGTTTTCATGCCAATTAAATGATGTTAATGAAATAGTAATAACAAAGCTGGATATTTTAAGCGGACTTGTTGATTTAAAGATATGCATCGGATATGAGCTTAAGGGGAAAACTATACACTATTCCGATTGCGGATACAAAGAACTTTCCAAAATTAAACCTGTTTACAAAGTTTTTCCCGGGTGGTTGCAGGATATTTCATCAATGAGAAAATTTTCTAATCTGCCCAAAGAATGCAAAGACTATGTAAGATTTATTGAAAGATTCACAGGTGTAAGAATAAAATTCCTTTCAGTTGGAGCTGAAAGAAATAGCAATATAAGAATGAATTAAAAGTTTATTTAACTCTTTTAGCTTTAAAAAGCCCGTCAACCTTAGGCCCACTCATTGTTGAAAAAATCCACCTACCAATTATAGTTAGTAGCGAAAATGTCATGTTAGCCGGCGTGCTTCTCGACCAGATAGACGATTCTGGATAGCCGTCTTTCAGTAGTAAGACAATGGACGGCTGTAAAGAATTGCTGAAGGCCTTCAAAGCGCTCTTCGCCTTCGATCTGTAGCAAGGCATCTCTATAGTGCTGCCGTGCCTGATGCCATCGCCCGGAAACCAAAGCGGCATTTTCGGTGACATCTTCCTGTTGGACGATGTGAAAGCCTGCCTTTTCAATGAAATGTTCGTTGATGCCGGGTGGCACGAACAAGAAGAGACCGATTGAACTGCGCAACGCCAATTCGTCGTTGGTTAATGGACCTGTAATCACAACCGGATCGGTGAAAACGGCGCGTTGACCGGGACGAAGGACCCGGTGCCATTCCCGAAACACACTCAGCCGATTTGGGAAATGATTCATCGAGTCGATACATACTAACCCATCGAAAGCGTTGTCATTAAAAGGCAGGTGCGCATTTGCGTCGACCACTTTGAAAATTAGCTGATGAGTTTGGTTTGACTTGACAGCACACTGGGTGGCTGCAGCGATGCCGCTTTCATTTGCATCAATTCCTGTAACATGGCAACCCGCTTGGTTGGCAAGGTAGCAGGCCGGGCCACCGGACCCACTCGCCACTTCGAGGACGTGATGTTCTGGTGCAAGCCTAAGCCAGAAAATGAAGCGGTCATATTCATCAACCGTGAGCCAGCTGTTCTGGCCGATGTCCTGGCCGAAAGTTTCTTTGCGGATGGCCTCCAGAACTTGCTCACTGAAGTTGCTGTAAGTGTTATAAAAGAGATCAATGCGTTTGGTCATAATTTAGAAGGACAAAGCCAATAATTATTGCTGAAAGGAATAGTAATATAAAAATGAATTAAAGTTATTTAATTTTTTTAGCCTTAAAAAGGCCGCCCTGCTTTGATCCTCTCATCGTTGAAAATGACCAACCTCCAACCAATGAATCCTGATAATTCGTAGCTGAAATAAATATGTTTGCATCAGCTACCTTAGGGTTCATATCGAAGCTAGTTGTTGCCAGTGCGCGGTTATACATGCCGTAAAACTCGCCGTCTCTCAAAGTTTCGGACCCGGGAAACGTAGTTGTTGAATCTTTAAAAGCAACTGTATATGTACCGGAAAACTTGTCCGGATTTTTATAAGTTCTATCCGGGCTTATTGCATCTATTTTTATATTTCCTGATGCAAGCTCATTTCCAGAGCTATCCGAAAGGACATATGCATAAGTACCTAATTTGAGTTTCGTAAGATGGACTTCGTCTTTTTTCGATGAGCCGCACGAGATAAAAAAATAAGCCACAAAAGCAATTAACAATAATACGGTTTTTTTCATTTCACAAGCACCATTTTTTTAATTTCAGAAAATACATTTATAGCATTTCTATTAACGTCAATCCTGTAGAAATAAACTCCGGAAGAAAGATTATAATGCGATGCATCAAAGTAAGCTGAGAAAATACCTATAGGATAGTATTTATTATTGACAAAAGCCGCAACTTCTTTTCCCATTAAGTCATATATTTTTATAGAAACATAACCTCCTTCAGGCAGTGCAAATTTAATGCTTGTTCCCGGGTTGAAGGGATTGGGATAATTTTGAAGCAAACCAAAGGTCACAGGCTGTTCCGATGAAAAATTTGCCGAATCGAGGCATACTGCCTGGTTATAACGAAGCCTTATTGTATCACCGGGCAGAGATCCAAAGCCATTTAGAAAATTTATATTTCCATTTAAGTGGCAATAACTCATTATTGTTCCATTATTATTTGGCACTGTAAATGTAAAACAGTTACCTTCTGCATCATAACATGAATCGATGGCACCTATTCCTCCAAACGGAAATACCGGCCATACACATGCATGCGTGTGCATCGAACCAAAATTATGTCCTGCTTCATGGGTCATCACTTCAACAGTCCAAGAAAATACAGGATAAGGACTATAGGTATTCTCAATCTGACAAAACGAATATCTTCCGGACTGGCTTGACGGCTCGTATGACTGGCATAAAACCTTTATCCATGCAATACCTCCCATAACGGGTGTCCGTGAAGATAATAATTGGGCTAAATCCCCATTAAAATTATCCTGAGTATTTGTACCGAATAACTTAAGGATTTCAAAAGTCTGGCTTGTCGAATAAGATCTGTATGGATCTGCAAAATTATAGACGTCTATAGCCGAAATTTCAACATTTATGTTTTCATTAAGATATAATGTTTTAACATGTACAAAAGCACCCGTTACAAAATTTCCTACATTATTAATATTTGATCCATTATCAAGATACATTTGGTAATCACAAACGTAATACATTCTCACTGGTGATGTGGTTGAGCTTGAGTTCGGTGTTCCGCTTGGTATTTTGTAACTGCGATAAAGTTCATTATATGAGTCGCCTGATTTACATTCAAATTTAGGCTTTTCAATCAAGTTAATATCGTTATAAAAAATATATTTATTACCGTTTTTGGCAGAACCAAGAACATAATTTCCTTTTCCGGTCGAAATAATTGCCATCACACTATTTTCAAAAACACTTAAAGATGCAATTGAATTATTATCGTCTTTTATAATTCCGGTATAATACAATCCTCCTTTATAATTATGATAAATATTACCCGATCTTGTTATTTCATTTACTTTATAATTTTCGGAGAATACTTCGATACGGGACAACATTAGCTCCATATATTTATTTGAAGGACCAAAAGGTATTTTTATTTTGATATCCCGCGGAGATAACTCATTAAAGCTTTTTAGAAGGTTTTTATCAAGTTCAAGAATTACGGCATCGGAAGAAAAGCTTTTTGCCTGTAAATCATTTCCATCTTCAAACCTTAGAAGCTCAAACTCAGGAAAGGCAAATGATGATTTTCTATCTTTAATTAATTCTGCCGCGACGTTTGTGTGCTTGCCTGTTGAATTATCAACATTTATATTTGCGGATTTTTCATCGCTTATATAAGTAGAAGAATTACCCGCCCAGCCGGCTGATTTAATTAAAAAAGTAATTAATAAAAATAAAAAGAAAACTGTGCTTAATTTATAAAATGTTTTCATATAAACTTATTTTTCTGAGGAATTATTGTTCATTGTTGATTGGCTGTTTCCTGAAGTCTTATCATTCGTAGTTACTCTATTATAATAAAGGTATCTTTCATTATTAATGCCCTCCAGCTCCAGATCAGTGTTGTTAAGAGTGACAATTCTGTACTGAATATTTGTTTCAGTATATGTTAAAGTGGAACCACTAACCGTATAATTTCTTTGAATTGACTGGCCATTGCCCGGGCAGGTTAAATTAGCAACACCATTTGATTGAAAATTAACTCTTTCACCGGCACAAATATCATTTAAAGTTCCTGCATTATAGATAAGCCGCCATTGACCTGTAATATCTCCGGTAGTGCCTCCGCTTATAATTGTCTTATCGCAATCAGAACCTATGAAAGATAATGAGATGACAAGAAGAACGAAAAATGACCTCAGCGTTAATTTAAATAAATTTAAATTCATGTTTTATAAAAATTTGTTTTAAATATACTACTTCTAATTTAAAACTGCAATAAACCAAGTTAATTTAGTTTCCCTGTTACGTTTTTTGAAAACAAACAGAATAAACTATTCCGTAAAAATTGTTGAGCTTTTTAATTAGCTTAAATCCTGAATTTTGCGCTAAGCTAATAAAATTCTGAACTGTCATAAAATTATCAACTGATTCAAACAAATAATTATAAGCATAGCTGCTTCCAGAGACAGAATTACCCAGCTTTGGCATTAATTTTTCAAAGTAGAATTTAAATGATTTATTCAGAATCCTTTCACTGCCAGGCTTAAACATTTCGGTGACAAATAGTATTCCATTGTTGTTTAGCACTCTATTGATTTCCCTTAAACACCCTTCTAAATTTTCAAAATTCCTTATGCCGAACGCAATGCCGCATAAATCAAAACAATTATTTACAAATGGAAGGTTCTCTGAATCGGCTTTTATTTGAAAATTTGCTGAACTTTTAATCTTTTGTCTGTTAATTTTAAGCATTTCAAAAGAAAGATCAACTGAGAAAATGTTTTCAGGTTTTAGCTTGAGAAACTCTTTTCCAAAATCTCCCGAACCCGATGCGAGGTCAATTATTTTTTTATATGATTTATTTATAGTAAGGAGGTATTTAACGGCCTTCCTGCGCCATCTTAAATCCTGGAAGGCGCTCATAATATGATTTAGCCTATCATATGTAGGCGAAATTTCATCAAACATTTTACCAACAAATTTGCGATTTTTATCGAATTTCATATCCTTCATTTGAATCGTAGAGAAGTAACGGGATTCAGCCTGGAGGCCAGGTATGAGGGTATTACCGTAACTATTATACTTAAAAAAACTG
>DASXTZ010000220.1:0-5734 GCA_036505135.1 Ignavibacteria bacterium | reverse complement strand
CGATAAAGAATTAAGACAGTGGGCAAGAGATCTGAAGAAAAGCGGTATTCCCGTTTTAATAGACTTCGCGGCTGAGCCAAATGGGGATTGGTTTCCGTGGAGCGGGCAGTACAATGGCAGTGGGAAATTAAATGGTTATGGCGACCCAAATTATCCCGATGGACCCGAAATATACAGAGATGCGTATCGTCATATTATAAACTTATTTAAAGATGAAAATGTAACTACGGTTACATGGGTTTTTCATGTCAATGCAATTGGTGCACCAAACCAGGAATGGAATAACATTAAAAACTATTATCCCGGTGACGATTATATCGATTGGATAGGCTTTAGTGCATACGGACCGCAAAGATGGGGCGAAAGCTATCAAAGGTTTATTGATATAATTCAAAATGTTTATACAGATCTTTCTTCGCTTTCAAATACCAGGCCTATTGCCGTACTGGAATTTGGCGTCGCAGATTATCTTCCTGACGTAAACAAAGCGTTATGGATACAAAGCGCATTATATACAGTTCAGCTTCCGGAATTCAGCAGGATTAAAGCCATTGGTTGGTGGCACTCAACCTGGTGGAATGCAGACGGAACAATTTCAGCTGTTCAAATTGACTCATCTCCGGAATCATTGAGGTTTTATAGAGAAGCAATTGCCCAGCCTGTCTTTGTTACGGAATACAAGCTAACAAATTGAATTAATTGCGAGGAGCGAAGCGACGAAGCAATCTCATTAATAAAAAGAGATTGCTTCGCTCCGCTCGCAATATAGAATGAACGATAAAATTATAATCAGCATATGCGGAGCGGCGGGGACGGGAAAATCAGCTCTTGCCAATGAGATGACTTTTGCGCTCAGCAAAGACCTTGCATGCAGAGTGCCCACCGATTATTTTCTTAAATCCTCAACCGGTGAATCTTATGAACAATTTATTTCGACACCATTTAAATATGACTGGCACCTGCTGCAGGAGTTGATAAACAAACCTATAAGCAGTGAGCTGGAAACACCGGATTATGATTTTTCAAAGTTCACGCGTTTAGGCAGAACCGGCGGCAGGCAGTTTACATTGAAGCGGTATGTTTTTATTGACAGCATGCTTCCCTATCCCTTCAGCAATTATATTATTAAGCTAATTGCACCGGAAAATTTACGATTGGAACGGATAAAAAAACGTGATAGCACTCAACACCTAAATTCTGCCCGCAGCTGGCAAAAGATGGAGCTTACTGCAAAACTGCTTGATGAAAGCGGCTATAAGTTTGATATAATATTAAAAGGTGAGGAAAAGACAAGGGATAATGCTGGAAAAATTGTTGAGTTTTTTGAAAGTGAAAGCTTACTTGGTTAATTATCTCAAAACCCTTGTTTTATTATAAATTTACAGCTAACTTTATTCAGGGCACAATTTCATTTTATCTTCAGCTTCATTCATCCAAAAAACCAATCTATAAAGGAGGCTCTCAAATGAAACATTTCTTGATTTTTTCATTTCTAATTATCTCAACAATATTTTCATTAAACAACAATACCCTTGCACAAATGCAAAGCGGACATTTGTATACGATGACAATGATACCTGTTCCGAATAATGATATTCAAGATTTTTTAAAATTTTTTGAAACTGACGCGAAACCGATGGATGCTGAAAATGAGTACATCTTAAGCGAGAAAATTTTCACTCATGCATGGGGGCCGCAATGGACTGTGTGTATTATGGCCGAATATAAAGACTGGGAAGGGTTTTTAGCAGCAAACAAAAAAAGTGATGAGTTATTCCAAAAAAAGTATCCTGATAAAACTGTTCAGGATGAGATAGGGAAAAAATGGGGCGGATATTTAACAAACCATACTGATGCAATTGTCATGGATCACCCAAATCTGACCAAGTAAAACTTATCATTTATTGCGGGGAATTGTGCCCTCTTTATTTTTCGCAGTAAGCATTAAACACTTTTTAATTCAATTCATAAAACAAAAATAAAGTAAGTAAGTTTTCTCATTATATGCCCTTATATTTTTTGTTCTTTAGATTTTTGATGCCTTGCCGCAATTGCAAACTCTAAAAAATATTTATCAAGGGAATCAAGCTCTTTATCGAGGTTATTAACATTTTCTGAATCAAATAATAACGAGCAAAATACCTCGCGGCTTCTTGCAATTTCTTTTCGTCTTCCCTTCCATCTACAACTGCTTTAACATATTCGCCACCGCTAAATTCTTCAGCCATTTGTTTTAGTTCATCAAAAGAAATTTTGTGATCAATAATTTTCAAATTTTTATCATAAATAAGTTAGATTCCTCTTTACTAGTGGGACGACAGTATTGCTACACTTGTATTACACCAGGATTAAACTTTGGGATTTCTGGATTATTGTTAGTAATCTCCAGGCAATAAGAAACCACTTTGCGCGTTTCAGCGGGGTCAATAATTCCATCGACCCATAACCTTGCTGCCGCATATAGTGGGTCGGTCTGGCTGTCATACATATCCTGAATTTCCTTCATCATGGCTTTCTGTTCTTCCTGTGAAAGCTCCTTTCCCTGTTTCTTCATCTGGTTAATGCGGATGCTCAAAAGCGTGTTGCTTGCCTGTGCACCCCCCATAACTGCTATTGAAGCTGATGGATAAGCAAAAATAAATCTCGGGTCATACGCCTTGCCGCACATTGCATAATTTCCCGCACCATTGCTGTTTCCAACAATAATTGTAATTTTTGGAACGACGGAATTTGCCACAGCATTAACCATTTTGGCACCATCTTTAATAATTCCGCCATGTTCAGCGCGGGAACCAACCATAAACCCTGTAACATCCTGCAGGAACAACAGTGGAATTTTCTTCTGATTGCAGTTCATAATGAATCGGGCACCTTTATCAGCGCTGTCGGAATAAATTACCCCGCCAACCTGCATTTCGCCCTTCGCAGTTTTAGTGATCGTTCGCTGGTTAGCAACTATACCAACTGCCCATCCGTCAATTCTTGCGTAAGCAGTTATCAAAGTCTTACCATAGCCTTCTTTGTATTCATCTATCTTGGAACCATCTGTAATTCTTGCAATCAGCTCATACATATCATAAGGCTTTGTTCTATCCTGTGGAATAACCCCATAAATTTCGCTTTCTTTAAATAAGGGAGCGTTCGAATCGAACCTATTAAAACCTGCTTTTCCTGTTGAGCCAAACTTGCTGACCAGGCTTCTGATAGTTTCAATGCACTCTTCATCGCTTTTCATATTGTAATCTGTAACGCCGGAAACCTCCGAATGAACTTTTGCTCCGCCAAGCGATTCATTATCGATGTTTTCGCCAATCGCGGCCTTGACCAGGTGTGAGCCTGCAAGAAATACGCTGCCCTCACCTTCGACTATTAATGCTTCATCGCTCATAATGGGAAGATATGCTCCGCCGGCAACACATGGGCCCATAATTGCAGCAATCTGCGGAATTCCCATCGAGCTCATTACGGCATTGTTACGAAAAATTCTGCCGAAGTGTTCCTTATCGGGAAAAATCTTATTCTGCAGCGGAAGAAAAACTCCTGCTGAATCAACCAAATAAATAATCGGCAGCCTGTTTTCAATTGCAATTTCCTGCGCGCGGAGGTTTTTCTTGCACGTGATAGGAAACCATGCACCGGCTTTTACCGTGGCGTCATTTGCAACTATTACGGTATCGCGTCCATGAATTTTCCCGATCCCAAATACCGTTCCCGATGAAGGGGCACCGCCGTACTCTTTATACATACCATATGCAGTAAACAGGCCAATCTCCATAAAGTAGGAATCTTTATCGATCAGCAGCTCGATCCGCTCCCTGCAATGAAGCTTCTTTTTGCTGTGAAGTTTTTTTATTTCTGCTTCGCCGCCGCCGAGTTTTATTTGCTTTCCCTCTGCATTAATTTTTCGCAGAAGATTCTTCATAAAATCTTCGCGTTCACGAAACGATAAGTCTTTTGTTTTAATTTGTGATTTTATGGTTGCTATTGTAGTATCCCCTAAAATATCAGAGTTTTAATCCACAAAGATAAATAACTGCACTATAAACAAAAAGGACATCTATTAACTAAATTGAAATTAGATTCCCGCCTTCGCGATAATTACAATTAGTATAAATGAAAAGGGACGTTTATACGTCCCTCAGAAATTTTACTCCGAATGAGAACCTTCACTTCGCTCAGGATGACATTTCTATGCGTATTGCTGCTTAGAATTTTCAGAATAATAAATAGGCTTGTCTTTCTTTTTAATCACATCGGGAGTTATTACACATTTGGTTACATTTTGCTTGGAGGGCAGCTTATACATTATATCTATCATTATCTCTTCCAGTATGGAACGAAGCGCTCTTGCCCCGGTACCTTTAGTGATTGCTTTTTTCACAACTTCCTTCATTGCATCTTCTTCAAACTCAAGCTCAACGCCTTCCATTCTAAAGAGCTTCTTGTACTGCCTTACGATTGCATTTTTGGGCTCGGTTAGTATAGATAAAAGTGCATCTTCGTTGAGTGAATTGAGCACAGCAATAATAGGAAGCCTGCCTGTAAATTCAGGAATGAGGCCGTACTTTATTAAGTCGTCCGGTTCGGTTTGAGCCATAGTTTCATCATATTCTTTTGTCTTCTTGCTTATTATTTCCTTGCCAAATCCGATTGAGGCTTGCGACACCCTATGCTGTATAACCTTTTCAAGCCCGTCAAAGGCACCGCCGCAAACAAATAATATATTTTTTGTATTAATGCTAATAAGAGGCTGCTCGGGGTGCTTGCGTCCGCCTTTTGGAGGAACGTTAGCAACTGTTCCCTCAACAATTTTTAATAGCGCCTGCTGAACGCCTTCACCTGAAACATCTCTTGTTATTGAAGTGCTATCTGACTTGCGTGAAATTTTATCTATCTCATCTATATATACAATTCCTCTTTCAGCTTTCTTTACATCGTAGTTTGCTGATTGCAGCAGATGAACGAGAATTGTTTCAACGTCATCACCAACATAGCCGGCTTCGGTCAATGTTGTAGCATCAGCTATTGCAAAAGGGACATCCAGAAGTTTTGCAAGTGTTTGGGCTAAAAATGTCTTTCCGCTTCCTGTTGGCCCGATAAGCAATATGTTGCTTTTTTCTATTTCAACATCATCAACGTAGCTAAACTCATTAGAATCAATTCTTTTATAATGATTATATACTGCAACAGAAAGAGTCTTTTTTGCATTCTCCTGGCCTATAACATATTGATCTAAAAACTTCTTTATACTCTCCGGTGTCAGCTCATGTCTTGCTGGAACATTTTTGTTAAGCGTAGCTGCAGTGCTTTGCTTAATGATTGTCATCGCATTAGTAACACACATATCGCAAATGTAAACCTTCTTACCGACATAATTAGACGGTCCTGCAATCATGCTTGTTACTTTGTTTGCGCTTCTTCCGCAAAAAGAACAGATCGGAGTGTTGATGTTTTTAATGTTCGTTTTGTTAGACATTCAGTATAATTAAATTATTTATTGCAAGTTGTTGTTGCATTTCATGTGCTGGAGAGGAGACTCGAACTCCTACGGATTTCGACATCCCGCCTTCGCTGGATGTGTCTACCAATTCCATTTAAGAACTTGTGCCGCGAGGGAGACTCGAACTCCCACACCTTTCGGTACATGCTCCTAAGACATGCGTGTCTACCAATTCCACCATCGCGGCCCAATATACAAACTGAAAATTCTTTCCACCATAGCTATAAAGATTGC
>DASXTZ010000219.1:0-1737 GCA_036505135.1 Ignavibacteria bacterium | reverse complement strand
TGAAACCTGGGCCATGTTATATTCATCAACGTACCAGCCAATTGCTTTAATAGCTTTCAGTCTTCCGAGTTTTTCAGGGCCCCTGCCCTGCTCGCGTATATTCAACGCAATTCTATGTGCCTGTTCTTTTGTGCCAAGTATATTAACGTTGTATGCAATCAAAAAGAATCTTGAACCTGTAACCGTTGCTCCTGATTTAGGAACAAATCTCTGGGGCCCGAAATCAGGTTTCCATTCAGGCTTATAAATTTTGTTTTTTAATCCTTCGTATTCGCCCGCGCGTATTTGCTTCAATGATTTACGGTGCGGCTGGTTTGAAGCTTCCTCATAAAGATAAACGGGTATTCTTAGCTCCTCGCCAACCCGTTTGCCAAAGCTTTTCGAACATTCAACACAGTCTTCGGTTGTTACACCTGCAACAGGAACAAAAGGCACGACATCAACGGCCCCCATACGGGGATGCTCGCCATGCTGTTTTGCCATATCAATGAGCTCATATGCAGTCTTTGCAAATTGAAATGCCCCTTCAACAATTGAATCCGGGTCTCCAACAAAGGTGAATACGGTACGGTTAGTTGATTTGCCGGGATCAACATCAAGCAGCGTAACTCCCTGCACTTTGCTCGCAGCATCAGCACAGGCATTTATTATTTTTTCATCCCGACCTTCGGAAATATTAGGAACACATTCAACAATTTTCCGCATTCATTATTATCGTTAAGTACTATTTGAGTGTGGAGGCTATCCTGCTTAAGCAGGATGACCTTGCCTCGTGGAGGCTACAGGGTTCGAACCTGTGACCTCTGCCGTGTGAAGGCAGCGCTCTGAACCAGCTGGGCTAAGCCTCCATTAAAACAAAGTTAATATTATTAAATGATTGATTAAATAAATAAAAAAAGCCCTTTTGGGGGGCTAATAGTTTACATAAGAGGGAATATGGCTTATGGATAATTTATTTAATTTCTTCTAAATATGGTTTTTCCGGCTCGGAAGAACCTGTATTATTCCGGCTGGTTTCTTTAAGTGCAAAATTACTTTTTTTGAGTCTGTAATCTACTGCATTTGAACCGGAAACTACTGTAAACCCGTAGTGGTCTCCATAGTCAATAACTTCGATATATGAAGAGGTCGGAGACTCAATTCCCGGCAAGGCTTTTATTTGACCATTAGTCTGCGAATTGCCCAGGCAGCTTAAAAATTCTTGCATTAAAGTTGAATTTTCTCTGTAATAAAAATTTTCTATATCTCCCCTGCTTGAAAAATATGATTCACCGCTTAACAGATTAATTCCTATCCTATCAGGGTTTACAATTTCACGAAATCGTATAGGATTATCGAAGTTAACATATAAAGCTTCTTTTCCATTTTCAATACCTGCAAGGACCTGGATGCGGTAATATCCATTCATGTTAAGGCCTAATTTTTTATGCCGCCACATTAATTCATGTTTTGCGCAGCCTATAATTGAATCACGGCCTAAACTTTTAAAGTCATCAAGAGTTCTGCTTTCCTGCGGATAAAGAGCAGAAGCATTAATGATAACAACGAGAAAAGCAAACAAATATTGTTTGTGTTTCATTTCCTCCCCCAAAGAAACTTATAGCAAAATTACTATATCTCTGCTCAGAAAGTTTCACCCAAGCGCGGTATATTAAACGAATAATTTGGATTGAGAATTATATGGTTTCAGTAAAGTATTATTAATTATATATAAAGAAACCCCGTAAAAACGGCATG
>DASXTZ010000218.1:0-2481 GCA_036505135.1 Ignavibacteria bacterium | reverse complement strand
GAAAAGTACTTTCCATACTGATGAATCTACCCTTGAAGCAGATCCATTCAGGTTCGCTTTTTATGGCCGTCCTATTTTTTTACAGGAAAAAAGACCATTCTTCAGTAAAGACCTTGATATTTTTCGAACTCCTATAAATTTATTTTATACAAGAGCTATTCAGAATATAGATTATGGCTTCAATTATACATACAGAAGCGATAAGTTTAAAATGGGAGCTGTTTATGTGCAAGAGGACACGATAGATTACTCTCCCGGCTCCAAGAGAAAATTCTTTGTTGCCAGACCGAACTTTAATTTTCAGGATTTCAATGTGGGCGGTTTATTTATTTATTCCCATGATACTCTTGGGAATTATAATGAAAAAGTTGCAAGTATTGATGGTAAGATAAACCTGCCTTTGAGATTCCGGTTTATAGGGCAGCTGGCAAGAAGCTTCAATTCGGCTGGGAAAAGTGCTAATATGTATAACGCTTATCTTTACTATGAATTTGACCAGAGAGGCGGATTTTTCGGAGACTGGTCTTATGTCAGATATGATTCGGCTTTTAATGCGGCTACACTTTTCAATAACTATGGAAATAATTATGATGAAATCAATTTGAGCTTTGGTTATAATTTTGTAAGAAATGCTAAAAACTTCAATAACATAAATATTAACGGCGGGTATTATAGAGCAAGAAGATTTACAGATAAATTTGATTATCAAAATGGGGTCTTCACAAATGTTAATTATAAAGTAATTGGCTGGCTCAGCTTATACCATAACCTGAGTTATGACAGGCCTAATGATTTTGATGAAAACGGAAATTTAATAACCAGAGATAACCTGCTGACAGAACATAATTTTAAGATATTATTCGGAAACAATTCGTTCATGGCAGGATATTACGGGGGAAAATATTTTGGAACCACCCTGCATAATCCCTACTTGAACCTTGACTTTGCATTTTTTAATAAAATAAGATTGATTTTGAATTATAATTATATCAAGCAGGGGGCTATAGAACGTTCAATTTACAGCGCTAAGCTTGATTACAGGATTTTGCCAAAGCTTTACCTGCGTACGTATTACCAGCGCGATACTTACAATAAGCTTGCTTTATGGAATACGATGCTTCAATATGAGTTTTTTGGCGGAAGCAACATATACCTTGTACTTAATCTTTACGGGGATAAGCTTCAAAATACGGGAAGATATTTTAAAATTTCCTATGAATTTAATTTTTAGTCATCCTTGTCATTCCCGCGAAGGCGGGAATCAAGTGAAGGATAAAGTATTCAAATTAACCATGAGGGTTATTATAAATAATTTTGAGTAAAAAAATTTTTGTTTGTTTATTGTTATTTTTTTTGATAATTTAATTTATCTTGTTCTTAAAATTTAAAAAAATGGATTCCCATTTTCATGGGAATTGTGTTTACAATAATTAAATAAATTTTCTCATGAGAAAAGCTCTCTTTGTTACCTCAGTCCTCCTGATACTTGTAAGTTCATCTTATTCAAAAGATGAGAATAAGAGTTTTAGTTCCCTAAAATACAACTATGTAATAGAATCGGATCTTTCGCTGACTGATTTTTCAGATGCTTTTTTTGAACGTTTAAAAACAAAACACAACTGGAACGAGATTTACAGAAATGACTGCCAGGATGAAGTATGCCAAAGCGAATGGAGCTTTACAGATGAGGAAGCTAATGAGTGGAAATGTGAAGTTGTGATTAAAAAAGCTAACGAAGGTTCAAACCGCATGCTTGTCTCAATGGAAATGAATCCTGTTATGGGCTCATAAGATTTTTGTCACCCTGAGCAAAGGGTCTCGGTAGTCAATGAGATTCTTCGCTCCGCTCAGAATGACAATAGAACAATGTTTCCTGGCTTACCTGTCTTTAGATACATTCGTATATTGTCAAATGTATCATCTATCATTGCTTTAACGGCTTCCTCCACATGGCTTGATTTATGCGGGGAAAAAATTACATTAGGCAGTTCCCAAAACGGTTTATAAGCAGGCAGAACGGGTTCTTCATTCTTGCCGGGGTAGTTGAACCACACATCAAGGGCAGCACCTGCTAGTATGCCGCCTTTTAAAGCTTCATAAAGCCCTTCCTCATTTACGGTATCACCTCTACCAACATTTATAATATATTTTCCATTCATTTTCGTTAGAAGCTCTTTACTGATTATTTCTTTGGTTGATTCGTTTGAAGGAAGCGTAATGAAGAGAATCTGGCTCTGGTCTATTGCATAGCTTAAGTCGGTTGTTACCTCGTTGAAAAGATTGTCTGAACTCTCTTTAATTGTTTTTTTAAATCCTATTATATGGCAGTTAAACGGTTTTAAGAGTTTCGCGATATTTTTACCAATATGTCCATATCCAATAATTCCTACATTTTTATTATATAAGCTTGTCCACATATCTTTTTCTTCAATTGACCTGTTCCAAAATCCTTTTTTCAGATCATCGTGGAATTGGGTAATT
>DASXTZ010000217.1:0-5459 GCA_036505135.1 Ignavibacteria bacterium | reverse complement strand
GCTCCTACACCATTACTTCTGACGAGCTTGATTATTACCGCTCTGTTCAAAAATCATACGGCAGGGGAAATGTTAAAATCGTTAGCGACTCATCTACTATCTATTGCGATAATCTTGTTTATGAAAAATTAATAGGTTTTTCAACTGCAACAGGAAATGTTAAAATTGAAAGCGACTCCACTGTAATTACTTCCAGCAAGGGAACTTATGACGAAACACAAAAAAAATCTGTGGCAGAAGAAAATGTCAAAATTAATTTTATAAATAAGAATGCTATTGTTTACGGGGATTATTCTGAAAATTATGAGAAAACAAACTATTCCTTAGTCAAGGGTCACACTCGGCTTATACAAGTTGAAAAAAAGAATGAAGAATATGACACTACTTATATATTCAGTAAAAAATTGGAATCCTTTAGAAATAAACCCGAATATTATATTGGTACCGATAGTGTAAGGACAATAAGAAATGATTTTGCTTCGGCGTCTGAAATTGGTTACTATTTCAGGGATGAATCCGGTAAAGGAGGAGTAATATCTCTGGCTAAAGACCCCGTGGTGTGGAAAGAAAATACACAGGTTACCGGTGATACTATTTTTGCTTATTTCAGGGAAGATATTGATGATATTTTTGTTAACAAAAGTGCAATTGCAATCGAGCCAAATGAAAACCATGCTGAAAGATTTAATCAGATATCGGGAGTTTACATGCACATGAAATTTTTAGATAACGAGGTAAATTTTATCCAGGTTGATACTAGTGCTTCAAGTATTTATTTTATTTATGAGGATGATAAATCTCCTAACGGTGCAAATAAATCTGAAGGAGATGTAATAGTACTTGAGTTCAAGGGAAAAAAAGTAGATAAGGTAAGGATTTATGGGAAGCCTTTGGGCTCATACATACCTGAAAATCTGCTAACCCCTTCCGAACAGCGGCTTCTAGGTTTTAGAATTCGCAACGAAAAGCCCTCACGATTTTAACAATAATTCTATTTTTGGTAGAGGTATTTTTATCCCATCAAAATACCCCAATACTCTAATTTTCTTAATTTTTTAATAATTTCGACTTAAAAATTAATTCGTTATATTAGTGAAGTTAGATGTATATTTTAAAGTTAAAGTTTACAATAAAGCTAAAACATGCATATTAATTCCTAAGGGATCAAAAGTCACTGCATTTACTATTGTTTAAAGAAGACTTGACTTGTATTTTTATTTGGGGTATTATTTAGCGGAGAAATATTAAATGACTACAACAGATATTGTTAACAAGCTTGCTGCAGAACACAGTCTAACAACCGGAAGGGCTGAAATGATTATTAGTATTATAATTGAAAGAGTAACCGATAAATTAAAAACTGAAGGTAGAGTTAAAATAAATGATTTCGGTGAATTTAAGCTTGTAAGAAACTCTCCAACCTTCATGATTATGTCTGATCAACTGATATCAAAGAATCGTGTGATATTTGAACCCAGCAGGGAGTTTCTAAATTTTATTAATACAGATTAAGCCTATTTACGACTTAATACTACTATGTTAAAACAGGAAATAATTGAAAAGATTACAAAGTACTTTAAGCTGACTCATTTTGAAGCAGAGAGAATATATGACGATATTTTTAAAAGCATAATTGACGGTGTTAAAATAGATAACGTAACCGATATTACTAATCTTGGTGAATTCATAGTTAAATATAATGAAAATAGCCACAGTGAACATAAAAAAACTGTAGAGTTTTTACCTTCTGCCGTCTTTGAAGAAGAAATCAGCGGTGCAGAGGGTGTAAGAGAAGATGAAAAATTGAAATCATCGGAATTTCGGCCGGGGATTGTTGAACCTGAGAATGTTCAGCAAAAGGAAGACCAAAAGTTTAAGGAAGAAGATGTTACACAAGCTTTCAAAGAAGAAAAAAAAGAAGAGAAGATTGCACAACCCTTTAAAGAGGAATTAAAAAAAGAAGAGCAAACTTTTAAAGAGGAATTAAAAGAAGAAAGATACGAACCCCCTGTGCATACTGACGAAAACCTATCCGTCGAAGATGAGATGAAGAGAAAAAGGGAAGAAATCCTTAATAAATTAAATCCTCAGCATGAGGAAGAATATCATAAGCTTCTTCATGTTACCGAGGGCATACCCCTAAATGTCCCAAAGCCAATAGTTATTAAGAGAGAAAACTATGATACTCCAATAAATGAATTTAAAGAAACAAAGGAAGAGTTGGAAGAAAGTAAAGAAGAATCGAAGGAAATTAAAGAAGAAGTAAATGATACTGAAAAACAGATTGAAGAACCTGTAAATCAGCATGAGGAAGAGGAAACCTCCGAGGAATTTACGGCTAAATCATTTTCAGATTATTTTACTGAGGTTAAAAATGAGCAAAAGAATGAAATTACCAGTGCGCCATATATCCCCCCCGTAGAAGACGTAATTCCACCAGCTGCCGTTGATCTTCATAATGAAATAGTAAATGAGCAAATTCCCAAGCCGCCGGCGGAAATTGAAAAAAATATCCCCGAACCTTTAAATAAAAATGGCAACGGTTACTTGGAAGATGTTGAAAACAGGTCAAGCAATAATTCTTTCTATATTTGGTACAAAGATAGTGAGCCTAATGCCGTTGATACTCAAACAATGTCTTATGAATATGAGCTCTTATATCAGGCTACTAAAGAAGCTGAGTATAAGTCTAAACTTAGAATATACGTTACAACTTTTATCCTGTTTTTCTCTCTGGTCCTGATTTTACTGATTTTCTCGCCTGTTATATACAAATATTTCTTTACGCCGCAGCCTCAAAATGAAGAAGTGCAGCCCCCTGAAGGAACCTCGGATGAGAATCCGACGGGTTCTAACAATAAGGCCGATGTAAATACTTTAGAACAAAATACTGCTCCATCAAATCCTCCTCCGGTTACTTCAAATGAGCAGAATAACCAGCAGCAAAATACCCAAATGCTAACTGAACAAAAATCTTCAACTACTGAGTCGGTTTCCAAAACTGAATTGAAAGATGAAAAGCTTGGTGTTACATATATACAGCTTGAAAACGGCAAGTTTGTTTTTCAGGAATCGTCATGGAACAGTGAAGAAAAGGCTAATAACAGAGTAAATATTGTTAATTCATACAATATTGACGGAATGAAGGGTAGTGTTGTTAAAGTTGATCTTGGTTCAAAAGGGACTTGGTACCGTGTAAGATTTGGTGAGTTTGGCTCACTGGACGAGGCAAAATTAAAAGCTCAGGAACTAAGGAAAAAGTAAAAGCATCAGGCATTCTTAGGTTTAATTTTCCGGAATATATAAGAGCCAACAGATATAACAAGTGATGCGATAAATATATAAAATCCAATCCTTCCAATTATATCTCCATTTTGTGAGTAAAAGGTTTTTTCATTATTTGCAATTATGTTTCTTGCAGTTATATTTTCTGCGTAGTAGGGAATTTCGTCATAAATTTTCCCCAGAGGATCTATAAAACATGAAACTCCTGTTTGGGCACACCTTACAATCCATTTACGGTTTTCAATAGCACGAAGCACGGCATATTGTTCATGCTGATATGGCCCTGCGGTATTTCCCCACCAGCCGTCATTTGTAACTATAACAATAAATTCTGCTCCATTTTTTATTCCCTCGCTTACAAACTCACTGAAAACGGATTCATAACAAATCAATGTTTCAAAGGCAGCCCTCGGCTTTTGATTAGGATCATCAAGCTTAAATAATACAAGCTCTTTTCCTCTTTGCCACGAGCTTATTCCTACTCCCCATGAAATTATGTTCTGCAAAAAGGGCAGGTATTCCTGATATGGAATTCTTTCGCTGAAGGGTACAAGCTTAACTTTTTTGTGAATCGTGTACTCGTTTACCCGTTTGCCTGGCTCTATAAGCACTGCAGAATTAAATGTGTCGTATTTTTTACCGGAGGATTTCATCACTTTACTATCTTTTGGAGCAGTATTTGAATCAGGATAATAATATAAATGAGGAATCCCCATTAATAAGAATCGATTATTGGTATTCACGAAATTTATAAACTTTTGTGTGTTGTTATAGTAATATGGTTCAAAGAAATAATAGGGAGCAGCGGTTTCATTTAACACAATTAATTGTGGGGTTTTCTTTAATGCTTCATTTAGCCTGACCATATATGAGTCTACAAACGAATCCGGGTTATGCTGCTTTGACCATTTATCATAAGGGTCAACATTGGGCTGAATAATACATGCATTTATAATTTTTGTCGAATCGTTCGTCTGAAAATATTTTTCATTTTTTTCCTCATCTAATTTAACGGATGAATACCAATTGGGAAATAATAAAATAATAATTATTAATATAAATAAAGCTATTGATTTAATATCAAACAAATTCCATTTCCGCTGGTATAATTTCCCTGCAATCAGGTAGATCAATGCTGTTGCTGAACAAATAAGAAAGGAGATACCATGCACTCCAACATATTCAGTATACTGAATCCGGTTTAGATTATACGCTTCAGTATCACCCAACTCAAGCCATGGAAAAGAAAACTGCCACTGGTTATCAAAGAATTCAAATCCAATCCATATTAAGGGGAATAATATTAATGCCAGGTATTTATTAGATGCGCGGTAGACTCCAAAAATAATTAGAACTGGTATTATCATGAATAACGGATGTACCAGAACTGTGGCCATTCCTCCCAGCTTCAGAAATGTATCATTGCTATGCCATCCTGATATCCAGTATAATGTTATTGCATTAAGAATAAGCAGGGCAAGATATGCTCTTCCGAAAGCCTGTTTTAATCTGCCTGATGATAGGGTAAGATATAATAAAATTAACAATCCAAAATAAACAAGGAACCATGATTTAAAAGGCGGGAAGGAAAATCCAAGCAATATACCGGCCAATACACACAGTGTCAGGTTTTTAAGACGGGTATTTGATATAAAAAAATTTAACAAAATTATTTAAGTAAGCAGATTGTGTAAGCGCTGCAGCCTTGTTTTTTTCCTATGAATCCAAGTCCCTCTGATGTTGTAGATTTAATTGCAATTTGCGAGGCTTTAATCTTCAGTGTTTCAGCTATATTTTTTTTCATAGCACCTATAAAAGAACTTATCTTCGGCTCTTCCAGTAATATTGTTGAATCAATATTCACAACTTTAAGCTTCTTTTTCTTAAGCAGCTTGGAACATTCATATAACAAAATGAGGCTCGAAACGTCCTTCCATTTAATATCTGCGTTAGGGAAATAATGGCCGATATCGCTTAGACCGGCCGCGCCTAAGAGTGCATCGCAAATTGAGTGAAGTAAAACGTCTGCGTCTGAATGTCCCTTTAAGCCAACAGGGTGTTTTATCTCAACACCTCCAAGAATTAACTTTCTGCCTTTTGCAAACTGGTGAACATCATAACCAAATCCTATTCGCATAATCTTCAAATATAAAAGAATATGAGCTTATTATTAA
>DASXTZ010000216.1:0-3265 GCA_036505135.1 Ignavibacteria bacterium | reverse complement strand
TATAAAACCGCGAATCGGCAGTTAAAAAACTATCGTTAATAATAAATTTATTATGCTCACGTTCTTCGAAACTGTAATATACAATTTTACTTTTTTCTTTCTGGTAGATTTTTAATTTCGGGAGAATGCAGGTGGAATCATTTTGCGAATAAAGAGGCACAATCAAAAAAAGGGTGACAACAAGAAGCATCATGTTTTTCATAGGAATTTCTAAATAATTACATGACAATAATAATCTAAAATTATCAAAATTATTATCTAATTATTTGGAGAAAATAACGATTTTTTCAGGATTTTTCCGCAATTAAAATGTAATTGGGAGATGAAAAACTTATCGGAATAAAATCAAAATCACCGTATGAATCAATAATATTCAAGCCGGCCTTGCTGAGCATTTCTTTAAGCTCAGGCACAGTGTAAAACCTTAGGATAATACTGAATTCTTTAACGCTGCCGCCGGGAAAGAATAACTTTCTTTTTTCATTATGATAACCGGACACATGGTCAAATTTGCGGTCAATAATTTCCATGGTGCCGTCATCGTAATATTTATGGTCTCTAAATAGATATTGCCTGATTATTTTATCACGGTTTGCGGCATCAATAATAAACTTACCGCCTTTTTTAAGCGAGCGTGCTATGCCGTTTAATACTTTCTGATTTTCATCATCAGATTCTAAAACACCAAATGATGTAAACATAAAGATGGCGGCGTCAAATTCATTTTCGAAATCTACATTCCGCATATCACTATGAATCCATCGCACGCTGACTCCTGCCTTAGCTGCCGATTCCTCCGCAATTTTCAGAAAATTACTGCTTAAATCCTGACCTGTTACATTATATCCTCTTTTAGCCAGCTCAAGGGAATGTCTTCCATGCCCGCAGCACATATCAAATATTTTTGCCCCTGGTTTTAAATCCAATACCTTTTCTACGAAGTTAACTTCACGTGTAGTTCCTTCTTCGGTGATCGTATGACCGAATATCCGAAAATAAATATCGCCGAATAATCCCGATTCCCCGCTGTACCATGGAACATCTTTCCCGTTCCTCATTTCTTTGCTTTCTGCTCGTATGTTTCCTTAATAAATTTTATTGTGACTTTTATCAGCTTCCCGAGCACTGATGCATCTATATCATCAAACTTTTTGATATGCAGGCATCCGCCGGCCATTTTATACTTTCCCAGCTGTTTCATTAATCCAGGTGACTTTGCAAATGCACCCATAAGGTAAATTGTTAATGCCTGTTTACGCGGTGAAAAACCTGTGTAAAACCAATCACCCCCCCGTCCGCTGGCATATTTGTAATGAAATTTCCCAAAGCCAATAATGGACGTTCCCCATATCTTAGGCTCCTCTTTAGTGATTTTTTTCATGAGAGAAATTATTTTGTAGCAATCCCCGCGCCTTGTTTGGTCCTCAACCCCTTTTAAAAATATATCGACGCTTGCATTTGTTGGTTTTGTTTTTAATTCTGCCATAGATTTATTAAACAGTTGATTAGTTAATTTGTTAGTTAGATACGTTCAGCGAAGCCTGGAGCAATTACACGAATTTTTATGAATTAAAAAATGAAATAAATAATAATAAATTTATATGGTATGTATTTTAATTTGTCACTCTGTACCCCGTGAAGGGTCTCATACACCCTGGAATTTTTGCTCTAATGAGATAGCTTCCCGCCTTCCCGGCACCTATTGTGCCCATTCACATCAGTGAAATCCTTTAATCATTTTAATCAGCGATAGCTCTTGCTTTTTACCAAATCCTGTCTTAGTATTATTACGATGTGCTTTTAGCTCCCATTCTTTAGGAGTGGCAGCTCAAAAACTTTGTGCGCCTTATTAAATACACTGTAAATAAATATCACCATAATATACCTGATAAGGTTGTTCTTGCCGATTTGCGTAAAACCGCCAAAAGACTGGGCAGGAAATTTCTTTCAAAGCGGGAATATGATGCTGAAGGCGAATATCACAGCTCAACGGCAAGGGCGCGTTTCGGAGCCTGGAATGCGGCTGTTTCAAGAGCAGGATTGATGCCCACCAGGCCGGAGTATGTTTCAGATGATGAGCTGATGGAAAACATTAAGAGCCTGTGGGATACACTAGGCAGGCAGCCGGTATATAACGATGTTACGTTCGGGATTTCGCGGTTCAGCATTAAAACCTATATCAATTATTACGGGAGCTGGCGGCGCACGCTTAATGAATTTAAAAAGTATATAAACGGCGCCAAACGCAAAAAAGAGGGAGTTAAAAAGAACAGCCGCAAAAGAACAAAACGCCGGAAATTAAAATACAATCAAGCCTCGCTAAGCCTGCGGTTTAAAATCTTTAAGCGTGATAGATTCACATGCTGCGCATGCGGCCGCAGTCCGGCCACTACCCCGGGGTTAGAGCTTCACGTTGACCACATCAAACCCCGCGCAAAAGGCGGTAAAACCGTTTTTGATAACCTGCAGACACTGTGCAAAGACTGTAATTTGGGAAAGGGAGCGCAAAAGCAATGAACAATGAACAATGAGCAATGAACAATAAAAAAGCAAAAGCAAAAAAAGATTTAACCACCTGCCTTCGCCACGGCTACAGCAGGCAGGCAGAGAACACAGAGAGCACTAAGAAAATACAATAAATAAAATTCCCCTCTTGAGAGGGGTGGCCCGCCTATGGCGGGAGTCACTTTTAGATGCAAGATGACGAAATAGCCAGATCACGGCCTGCCTGCAACAGGCAGGCGGGTGCCCTTTTCTTGGTTCTTCTTTTAGGCATGTAAAAGAAGAACAGAACATTTAAAATGAATTAAGATGCAATTTTCCTTTGTTCTTTTGTCTTGATACAAAAGAACCAAAAAATCAAGGCTGATTAAACTTGGCTAAAATTATCTTCGATTATTCAGGAAAATAACTCGTCCTGCGGACTCAAACAGATTTTCCTGGCTAACATATCACGATAATTTTTAAACGCCAATTTTAATATGCCGTTACTTAAAGCCTTTCTTTGCTCCCCCTCATGTTTTTAGGAGGTCCGTAGGTTCGTAGGAGTCATTCGACCTACGGAGGGGTTGGTCCGAAGGACTCGCCGTGGCGAGGGGGAGGAAAGCTTTTAACCCCGTAGGGGTTACATATTTATAGAGCACGTTTCCCCCACAAACCCAACCCCGTAGGGGTTGAACATTGGGCGGCTCCGGGAGGCAGGGATAACATGGCTCTTTGAAAAGCAGGGAAATATTTTATTTATAAAAATGTTATCAATATATTT
>DASXTZ010000215.1:0-6463 GCA_036505135.1 Ignavibacteria bacterium | reverse complement strand
ATTATTTTCTTTAAGTTTATGTTTTATAAGCACTTAGAGATTTTACTTTATAAAAACAAATTTCTTGATGTCACTAAAGGTTTCCGTTTGGAGCTTATAAAAATAAATACCGCTGGAAAACCCGGCAAAATTCAAAGTATATATATATGAGCCTTCTGTTAAGGTTTCGTTTATCAGCAATGACAGCTCATTACCAAGAATATCAAGTATTTTTAGTTTTACCCTGGCTTGTTTTTTGATATCGAATTTAATTTTTGTTGTTGGATTAAACGGGTTAGGAAAGTTCTGATACAACTTGAAATCCTCAGGAACAGCAGTGGAAATATTATTAATTCCTATTGGGAAACCTTGTCCCCCGCCATTAGTTGTTTTCAAAATTGTTCCGTAATTACCAACAACCCAGCCTGTATTTTCATTTACCATATAAACAGAATATAGACTTTGATCAGTATTTGTTACAGTTGAATCCCAGCTTTCTCCCTGGTTAGTTGTTCTGTATACAATTCCTCCATCACCACTAACAAAACCGGTTTGTGAGCTAACAAAATGCATCGAATAAAGAGTATAACCAAGCGTCAAATAATACAGATTCTCCCAATTTTCCCCGCCATTAGTCGTCTTAAGAAACATTCCGCAACACCCTGTGGCCCATCCAACATAATTATCTATAAATGCTATTGCAAACAATGGATTAGGTTCATTCATACTAAACAAATTCCATGTCGCACCTGCATTTGTTGACCTGAATATAGACGAGTTAACACCGGATGCAAAATAAATATTATCGTTTAAAGGCTTCACCGCAAGAATATCCGGCTGTCCGATAGGGAGTAAACTTATCCAGTTTAAACCTGAATCTGTTGTCTTCAAAATGATTTTATTGTTTCCTCCTATTAATCCAGTTTGTGCATTCAAAAACTTAATGCTGTTAAGTCTTTCTGAAGTTCCTGAATTAATATATTGCCAGGTAATTCCTGCGTTCGTTGTTTTACCAACTTTTCCGCTGTCACCGCAAACCCAGCCTGTCATATTATCAATAAAAAAAATAGAGTTCCATTTACCGTTTACCAATTGTACAGTCCAGTTAAGTCCAGAATTAGTAGTAGTTAAAATTCTGTCAGACCCGCAAATCCAACCCATATTAATATCTGCACAATAAACGGATTTTAATGGATATATTGTATTTGACTGCTGAGCAAACCACTGGGCGCAAACATTAGAAGCCGCGAAAATTATTACAATAAAGCGCTTAAACATCTCATAATATAAAAAAAAATATCACTTTTTACAATAAGGTCACTATAAATTATGACATAGCGTCCAATTCTATTAAAAAACTTGAAAATAATATATTATACAACTATAATTGTCAAACACCAAGGCTATACCTAAGAGGTCTCAAAGACCTGTCAGGTCTAAATCAAAAATAAACAAATATGAGAAGGCGCAAAAAACTCGATCTGAGAAAAATAAACCCTATTGAAAGCAAGAAGGATGATATTATCAGGGTTACTGACTTTAAAGTTACCCCGGTTTCTCCTAAAAAAGGCGAGCAGGTATCTATTAAAATGACAATAAAAAATGTGTCCGCCAAAGCTTTAAAGGGAGTTCCATGGCAGGTTGTATTGGATAAAAAACTCCTCGATTGCGGAGCCCGGTTTAACCTTCCCGCTGGCGATAGCTTTAAAGTTTCTCTCACATGGACAGCAACCCCGGGGCAGCATTTCTTCTATGGTGATGCCGACCCGGATAATATTCTGAAGGAACCACGGCTCAAACAATTCAACAATCTTCCGCAGGGAATTGACGTTAAGGTAAAATAAAGCACTTATTTTTTGGCATGGATTGGAAGCAAAATTTTGACGCAGATTTTCGCAGAAAAATTATGATTTAATATGAATTTTAATCGTTTTAGGATCAAAAAAAATCAGCGTTTATTTATATTTATCAAAAGCAGCATGCATCAAATAATTTTTAATTTTTTTTATGAATACAGATAATTTTCAGCATTCTGAATTAACTGAAAAAATAATTGGAGCCGCTTATCACGTTTACAATTCTCTTGGTTATGGTTTTCTGGAAAAAGTATATGAAAATGCCCTTATGAAGAAATTATTAGATTCCGGAATAAAAGTTGTAGGCCAGTGTCCTATTTCAGTATATTTTGAAAATACTGTTTGTTGGTGAATACTGTGCAGATTTATTAATTGATGATAAAGTGATTGTTGAGTTAAAGGCTGTAGAAAGTATTTTGAAAATTCATGAGGTGCAGCTTGTAAATTACTTGAAAGCGACTGAAAAAGAAGTAGGGCTACTTTTAAACTTTGGTCCAAAACTTGGAATTAAAAGAAAAGTATTCAGCGCAAATCATAATTCTCATAAAGTATCTGCGTCTAAATAATTAAGTGTTTATTGACGCAGATTTACACAGATTATTTATGATTTTTTAAATACAGCTTTTAAAAGCAAAAATAACGGGCCTAAGCCTGGGAGTAAAAAATATTCAGCGTGAATCATAATTTTCATAAAATATCTGTGTCTAAATGATTATATGATACAGTTATGGTAAAACATCAGATAACATTCCGGTCAAAGCTTCATTATAAATTTGATAATCTGATGTCGAAAGGCCCGGCTGCGCTGATCGGGTGGCTTGGAATTTTATCTTTACTTCTTGTTTTAATAGCAGGGCTGATAATTACAATAACAGGTATTAGCCAGGAAGAAACCGAAGCGCTTGGTTTTTTGGAAGCCTCCTGGGAAAGCCTGATGCGAACTCTTGACCCCGGCACAATGGGCGGCGATACCGGCTGGGGCTTTAGAATTATTATGCTTTGTGTCACGCTTGGCGGTATATTTATTGTATCAACGCTTATCGGCGTTCTGGCAAGCGGAATTTCAAGTAAGCTTGATGAATTAAGGAAGGGACATTCATTTGTTATTGAGTCAGGTCATACCCTAATACTTGGCTGGTCGGAGAAAATCTTTGCAATAATTTCAGAGCTTGTTATCGCTAATTCAAATCAGCGTGACCCTAAAATTGTAATCCTTGCATCAAAAGATAAAGTTGAAATGGAAGATGAAATTAATTCTAAGCTCACCGATCTGAAAAATACCCGAATCATCTGCCGCAGGGGAAGTACAATAGACCTGTATGACCTGGAAATTGTAAATCCTCATGATGCAAAATCAATAATCATACTTGCGCCCAATGACGAAGAACCCGATATCAGCGTGATAAAAACCATTCTTGCATTAACAAATAATCCCGAGCGGAAAAAAGAACATTATCATATTGTGGCAGAAATCTCCGACAGGAAAAACAAAGAAGTTGCCGAAATGATAGCGGCAGAAGAGGTCACACTGATACATTCGGAAGACTTAATATCGCGCGTTATTGCGCAAACCTGCAGACAGTCCGGGTTAAGTGTTGTTTACACCGAGCTGCTTGATTTTGAAGGCGCTGAAATTTATTTCCAGCAGGAACCCGGCATTGCAGGCAAAACATTCAAAGAAGTTTTACACATGTATGAGGACTCTGCGATTATCGGCGTCAGGTTTAGTAACGGGAAAATTCAGGTCAACCCGCCCATGAGCACAGTTTTATCTGCGCAAGACCACGTTATTGCAATATCAGAAGACGATGATACCATAAAATTATCAGGAGAATCAGATTATAATATAGATTTGAATACTTTTGCAGAGAAGAGTAAAGGTGAACCTGAAAAGGAATCAACATTAATACTTGGCTGGAATAAACGCGGATGTCCTATTATCAGAGAGCTTGATAATTATGTTGCCAAAGGCTCTGAAATTATGGTTGTTTCCGATAATTTTTCAATGAACGATGATGTTAACAGTCTGAAAAATGAATTAAAAAATTTATCCATAGCAGCAAAACAAGGACACATTAGCGATAGAGAGGCTCTGGAATCATTAGACCTCAACCGCTACAATCATATTATAATTCTTTGTTACACCGATAACATGAAAGCAGAAGAGGCTGATTCAATAACATTAATTGCGCTTCTGCACTTAAGGAATATTGCTGAAAAATCAAACAGCCGCTTTAGCATAGTCAGCGAAATGCTTGATATACGCAACAAGGAGCTCGCAGAAGTTACAAAAGCCGATGATTTTATAATAAGTAATAAACTGATAAGCTTAATGCTTTCACAGCTATCGGAAAATAAGGAACTGAAAGCGGTCTTTGATGATTTGTTTGATGCCGAGGGTTCTGAAATTTACGTGAAGCCTGCAGGTGAGTATGTCTTACCGGGCAGGGAAGTAAATTTCCATACTGTAGTTGCATCAGCAGCAAGAAGAAACGAAATTGCTTTTGGCTACAGAAAAAATGAATACGCCCACAATTCCGAAAAAGCTTACGGCGTTGTGGTGAATCCGGGGAAATCAGATATGATAGTTCTTGAAGAAAAAGATAAGGTTATAGTCATAGCTGAAGATTAAAAGACAGAGTGAACTGTTAAAATATAAATTGGTGAATTTATAATCTGCTGGAAAAAAAAAATTAACAATTAATCGAATAAAATTTCTCTAATGTGAGGATAAAAGAGCTAAAACTTTTTACTGATAACCTTACCAAACAGAAAAAATTTTATAGTGATATTTTAGGACTGGAAATTATTAACGGAGATAAAAATCTTTTCTCGGTTAATATTGGTTCGAGCAATTTAAGTTTTATTAATAATAATACATGTAATAATCCTTACTATCACTTTGCAATAAATATTCCGGAAAACCAGATTGAAATCGCCACTGGCTGGCTTAAGAATAAAGATATCCCACTAATTGCGCATGAAAATTCAGAAATCATCCATTTCCCGGGCTGGAACGCTCATTCGGTTTACTTTTATGACCCTGCCGGAAACATTATTGAGTTTATCGCAAGGCACAATCTTCCGAATAAGTTAGATTTTCCTTTTGACGCATCAAAAATGCAGTGCATAAGTGAAGTAGGGATACCTGTTGAAAATGTTGGTTTATTTTGCAAATCGCTAAAGGATAAGTTTCGGGAAAAATTATGGTCGGGTAATTATAAGGCCTTTGCTGCCATGGGCGATGAAAACGGGTTATTTATAGTTGTTACACCGAATCGTAATTGGTACCCAACTGATAAACCTTCCACGCCTTATCCGCTTGAAGTAAAACTCGATTATTATCAAAAGAAAAAAACAGAGATGAACTATGAAGTATACAAAATATCGGCTTTGTAAATCTGTTATTCACCAATTCTCATATCACTAATTCACTAGTTATTAGACTTTTTCCACTTCTTTCTTTCCAAGCAATCCTGTTGGCTTAAAAAGCAGAATCAATATCAATATCCCAAAAGCAATAGCATCACGGTAAGTAGGTGAAACATAGCCGGTTACAAAAGTTTCAAGAAGTCCTATTATCATTCCCCCGATCGCAGCGCCCGGGATATTGCCAATACCGCCAAGCACAGCAGCCACAAACGCTTTTAGCCCGGGCAGGATTCCCATAAGCGGGTCGATACTCGGGTAGTTTAAACCATATAATATACCTGCTGCTCCTGCAAGAGATGAGCCAATAATAAAAGTAAAACTGATTATTGAGTTAATATTTATACCCATCAGGCTAGCCGCAGTTGGATTGAAAGAAACCGCTCTCATTGCAGTTCCTATCCTGGTTTTCATAACAATTAATCTTAATACATACATTAAAACACCTGCAGTAATTAAAACAACAAGCGGGTTTGACCCTATAACTGCTCCCGATAAGTTGACAACAGGGCTGTTTTCAAGCAATGACGGAAATGATTTCGGGTCTGCTCCAAATACCAGCTGACCTGTATACTCAAGAAATAAAGATACGCCTATCGCTGTGATAAGAATTGTAAGCTTAGGTGATTTTCTTAGCGGTTTATATGCCAGCTTTTCTATTGTAAATCCAAGCACACTGCATATAGCCATTGCGCCTATTAAAATTAATATCGCAAGCGGAAGCGTAGATGTGCCGCCTCCGGAAGAAAATGCAAATAATATTCCCAGGTAATATCCTGCAAATGCGCCTATCATAAAAACATCGCCATGTGCAAAGTTTATGAACCGCAGGATGCCGTATATCATTGTATAACCAAGCGCTATAAGGGCATAAATGCTTCCAAGCGAAAGCCCGTTGAATAATTGCTGTATAAATTCAGTCATATTAAACTGGTGAATTTATGAATTGAGAACTCGTGAACCATTATTAACACTTGCTTTTTTGATTTCAGTTTATTCGAAGTTTATTTTCAGGCATGATTCCCGAATCAATTAGTAATTCCATCCAAAAAGATGATTCATCTGCTTCTTCAAGTGCAATCCCTATCTTTGAAATGTATTCTGCTTTAGAGCTGGCTCGGCAAGCTGCCCTAAAATTAGCGCCAACAGAACAACCACAGCGTAAAAGCTGTTTGCCTAAAATTTTTGCCTCTTCGGTT
>DASXTZ010000214.1:0-1510 GCA_036505135.1 Ignavibacteria bacterium | reverse complement strand
AAGAATTTTGTCTTGCGGTTATTACTTGCAGGCAATCATGTCCAAAAACGAAAGTTCACTTTAAAATACCAAGGAAGGTTGAACGATTATTATCCGGACAAAAATGGATTGCTTTTGGAAAATATAAATCATAGCTCCCTTATTGAATCCCGGTTTATCGGCAATACAGGTTATATTAAAATAAATGACTGCGTATATAATACTGAACTTATCTCTGAATTTGATAGTGTGATGCGAACCATGCAAAAAACAATGTCACTGATACTTGATCTTCGGGAAACTCCAAGTGGTGGCAACACAACAGTGGCGAGAGCAATTCTCGGGTGGTTTATTAATAAGGAACATTTTTACCAAAAGCATGAATATTATGCAGAAGAAAATAACTCCGGTGTCAAACGTAGTTGGGAAGAAATTGTTTCGCCAAGGAAAGGAAAATATTATGGTAAACCTTTAGTGATTTTATGTGATCATTGGACCGCGAGCTTGGGAGAAGCAATTACTATTGGCTTTGATGCGCTGCAAAGACCAGGCACCAAGATAATAGGCACTCCAATGGCCCGCTTGAATGGAGCAGTCTATACCTATGAAATGCCAAATTCAAAAATCCGGTTTTCATTTCCAGCTGAAAGGTTATATCATATAAATGCACTGCCCAGAGAAGAATATATTCCACAAATACTCATTAACCCGGCAACAAGTGTTTCAAAGCCAACATCAGACATATTTATTTCGAAGGCACTTCTTTTTCTGAAATAAAGAACACATATCGATTAATAGAAAACTCTACCCATCGTCTGTGCCAAAAAGATTAATCGTTCATATACGAAGAAATTAGAGACTAGGTTTTCAGGCTTTTTATTTTTTTTCATTTAATAAAAGCAAAATCCATTTTAAATAAATCATCGTATTTAATGTTTGCATAGGATTTTCTGAATTTAAATTTTGAAGCCTTTTTCTACCAATTATAAAACCAAAGCCCACCGCATTTACCTATTTGAACAAATGCCGTTGAATACAACTGTTCAGTAAGTACTGCTGATAGTGTAATTCCTGGTTTCTGTATCCCTACAGTTTAATATTTATTGCTTGGACTGTTTTTAATTAAAAACGGAACAAACATCTCATTTATCACAAAATCATAATTTATGAAAAGAAAGATTTATGCTTCGATTCTTTTAGTGGCGATGCTCATTAACGTTTTTCCCTTCAATGTATTTGCATCAAGCCACAGGGAAGCTCCGCTGATAGCCAATGATCCTTTAGCGGATAATACAGACCTGTATGCTTTCCGAAGCCCCGATGATCCAAATAAGATCACCATTATTGCCTGCTACGTACCGGGCCAATTACCGCAGGGCGGCCCCAACTATTATCAGTTCGGTGAAAATATCCGTTATGAAATTCATGTCGATAATAACATTGCTACAAAAGGTGATGATATTATTTACCGGTTTAGTTTTCAAAAAACGAATGAAGATCCAACTACATTTTTCAATATCCGATTGGGAAA
>DASXTZ010000213.1:0-1820 GCA_036505135.1 Ignavibacteria bacterium | reverse complement strand
ACCATCTGTTTTTGACCAACCAAAAATCAGTCGAGCAACGGTCTTTCCTAAGATTACCGAGCGATCGAATTCAGCCGGCTCAACATTGGGATCGGATTTGTATTGTTGGTTCAATGCATTCTCCAAGGAATCTATTGCGGCTCTTTGGTTCGCAGGTGCAGCAGTAAAAAAGTTCCGGGTTAAAAAAGCAAGGGCAGCGTTAGCAGATGCAGGCCAATGATAAGACTTACCTGGTTCTGTAGCGGGCATAGCAGGCATATCCTTAAGTTGCCCTGATAATGATTGATAAGCAGGCATTCCTCCAACTACTGACTCATATAAGGCTAAGCCGGAGTAAATAAAGTAACGATGCCCATTTCGGCCATAAATATTTGGCCCTGCCGGCAAACGCAACATTCTTACCTGCAGTTCCAGCCATTTTTGAGCTACCTCAGAAGAAAAAGTTTTAGTCTGTTTTAAATGACCGTTATTCTTGAGAGCCGATGATTGAATTTCATCTTGATGTGTTGTTTCAGTTTCTCTTTCCTTTTGACAGGAACTAAGAATAATCAGGCAGAATAAAAGTGATGCTAATCCTGATATGAGATTAATTGAGTGTTTCATAACAAAAATTTGATGGTGAGAAATGCATAACAGCTAAAACTACCTAATGGTCGAAGATGAAAACTTTCATTTCGCTTTATAACAAGAGATGAATGACATTCATCTGCACAATTATTCATTCAGCCGTTTAGCGACGCCAAACAGCACTCAGAGAAAAAAACAACCCATTTGTCTAATAAGTGAAAAAAGAACCCGACCCGAGAATGAAAAGAAGTAAATTAGAATTAGGGAAATGAACACAAAGCCTTGATGACGACTTGTTGAATATCGATAATCATAAAATCGGGCTTATGAAATTTTACGATTTTGTTTTTTCCAATCAACGTCCTTATCGTTTGCGGCGACACCTGGTATTTTGGACCACATGGTGTATCTATCTTATACTAACTTATTTAATTCCTACTAACTGGATTCCGGCATGGAACCTTCGAGGCCCAGTGCCGCACATTGAGAAATACGGAATTGCCCTTGCTTGTCTCAGAATTCTATCGGCTGCTATATTACTTGTGGTTGTGCATATGGGCTTGGTGTATGGAATCCTGTATTTTATATTACCACGTTACCTTTCAAAGAATAAAAACCCACTCGTTACAACAAGCATGCTGTTGCTACTTCTATCAGTTATCGCTTTTATAAATTATTTCAATTTTGTTTTATCGTTTTATTTAAGCACTCGAGTAGGATATTTCGCTACCATGCCCCGCATAGATTATATTATCCCTCGTTGGGGGCGTCAAATCTTGTTTAATTATCCTACGGTTGTTGGATTTGCCTTGGCGATTAAACTTCTTAAAGACTGGTATCTCAAGCAGAAAGAAACGGCCGAGGTTGCCCGCGAAAAAATTAATGCCGAATTACAACTATTAAAAGCTCAAGTGCATCCGCATTTTCTTTTTAATACGCTCAACAATATTTATTCTTTCATCATTAACAATTCTCCTGCTGCACCCGAAGCTTTAAAAAAACTTTCCACCCTGTTGCGTTACATCATTTACGAATGCAATCAACCGCTGGTAAAGCTGGAAAAGGAATTAAAAATGCTAAGAGGTTATATAGACCTGGAAAAGATCCGCTACGGAGAAAGTTTCAATATGAGTTTGCAAATCCAGGGAAGTCCCTCCAATAAAATGATCTGCCCTCTTCTATTAATACCTTTTCTAGAAAACAGCTTTAAACATGGCGCTAGTCAGATGCTCACACATCCATGGATTAATCTT
>DASXTZ010000212.1:0-2671 GCA_036505135.1 Ignavibacteria bacterium | reverse complement strand
ATATTGTTTATTTAAATGAACAAACCTATCTTCTTAGAACTTTTGACATAAAATATTTTAACACAAAGAAAAATGAATATGATGCATTGTTAAAAATGAAGGAACTGGATGTTAAATGTTCACGCCCTTTAGACTTAGGGAACATTAAAAATCATCAAATAGGATACATGCTTTTAAGCTATATCGAAGGTAATGCTGCAGAAGAAGAGCTCCCGCTTTATTCCGAAGAGGAGCAATACAGTATCGGGTTGGAAGCGGGCAGGGAATTGTCAAAAATGCATCAATATAAAACCCCGCCATTAATCCCATCATACTATGTAAGAAAGACTGCAAAGCATAAGTTTAATATGAATGAATATTACGATACCGAAGTAAAAGTAAAAGACGATCATAAAATAATTTCATTTATTGAGGAAAATATAGGATTAATTAAGGGCAGGCCGGACGTTTTCCAGCACGATGATTTTCATGTTGGAAATATTATTGTCAGCAATAAGAAACTATCAGGTATTATTGATTTTAACAGGATTGATTGGGGAGACCCTGTTCATGAATTTATGAAAACCGGGTTTTTCAGCGCCGCAGTAAGCGTTCCTTTTTCTATAGGACAAGTAAGAGGATATTATAATCATGTTGAACCTGATGTGAACTTCTGGAAACTATATTCGCTGTACGTTGCGATGTGTGTTTTTGCTTCGGTTGTTTGGATTAGGAGGACAAGACCGGAGGAAACCGGTCAAATGATTGAGAAAATTTACAAAGTTTTAGACGACCATGATTATTTTGAACAAATAATCCCTAAATGGTATGAAAATAGTTAAAAGTCTTGCCACTGTCACTCCCGAATATTACAAAATTCGTTATAATTCTGAGTGCAAAGAGGAATTACATTATCACTAAAAAATTCCATGCTTATGAGACCCTTCCTGCCTACAGCAGACAGGCGCTACTTCACTATTTAAAGTTAATGCACCATAAATTTTGCCATGTCCGATTTATGCAGCATATTTCTCTTATTCAAATAAGACTTGATCATCACAAAAATTATCGGGGTAACAAATAAAACGTGAATTGCAGATGTTAACACACCTCCAATCATAGGAACTGCTATTGGCTTTGCGAGATCAGAGCCTGTTCCTGTAGCCCACATAATAGGTATTAATCCCATCAAGTTCACAGCAACCGTCATTAACTTCGGCCTTAGCCGTAATATGGCACCATCTTTAGTGGCTTGAACGATATCGTCATGTGTTACTACATCATTATTAGCCATTAATTTTTTATCAAGTGCTTCGTGCAGATAAATTACCATAATCACACCGGTCTCAACGGCTACTCCGTACAACGCAATAAACCCTACCCAGACCGCAACAGAAAAATTATAATTAAGAATAGCCATTAAATATACGCCGCCTATTAGAGCAAACGGGACAGAAAGCATAACAAGAACAGATTCCAGTATATTTTTGAAAACCATGTAAAGCATCATAAAAATTATGAGGAATACTATGGGCATTACTATCTCCAACCGCTTTTTTGCCCTTATTTGGTTTTCCCACTGGCCGCTCCACGTATAATAATAGCCTTTAGGCAGGCTCGATGCAAATTCCTTCTCTAATACTTCCTTGGCTTCTTCAACAAATCCTCCCATATCTCTTCCTCTGACATTAAGAAATACCACCGAACGAAGGAGATTGTTCTCACTTGCTATCATTGGCGGCCCGGTTGTGATTTTTATATCGGCAAGCTCGCTAAGCGGCAGCTGTATCACTTTTGGCGTCTGGCCGGTGATTCCAATGCTGCTCGTTTCACCATTTCCCATTCCGTTTGAAGTTTCATTTCCCATATTACCCGAAGAGCTTCCGACAGTTATGAGAACATTTTTTAATTTCTCAATGTCATCTCTAAAGTCTCTATAGTACCTGACCCTGACGGGGAACCTTCGCCTGCCTTCAACAGTTGTAGTAACATTTTCACCACCTATAGCGGATTCGATCACAGACTGAACATCTTCCACCTTCAAACCGTATCTTTGAATAGCGTCACGCTTGACCTCAATATCTATATACCTGCCGCCTTGTGTCCTTTCGGCAAAAACATCGGCCGCGCCGTTTACTTTTTTCACAATTTCACCTGCATCGATCGCTAGCCGCTCAAGCGTATCCAGATTATCACCGAATATTTTTATACCAAGGTCTGTCCTCACGCCGGTTGAAAGCATATTTATCCGGTTAATTATAGGCTGTGTCCATGCATTGCCAACTCCGGGGATTTGCAGCTTTGAGTTTAATTCCGCTATAATATCATTTTTGGTTAAACCTTCACGCCACTGAGATTTATCCTTAAGTATTATTATTGTCTCAATCATATTAACCGGCGCCGGGTCAGTGGGTGTTTCTGCCCTACCCACTTTACCCAGCACATGCTCAACCTCCGGAACCGACATAATGATCTTATCCTGAATCTGCATTATCCTTTTGGCCTCGGTAATTGAAACATTTGGCAGTGTGGTAGGCATAAAGAGCAGGCTTCCTTCATCAAGTGGCGGCATAAACTCTGAACCGGTGTTCCAGATAATAGGAATTGTAATAAGCAAAGCAATCAAGTTAATCGCAAGCGTTGTTTTCCTGTATTTCAATGCGAGATTCAATAACGGTCTATAGATAGATAT
>DASXTZ010000211.1:0-1532 GCA_036505135.1 Ignavibacteria bacterium | reverse complement strand
AAGATTAATTTTTGAAAGAGTATTTAAATTGCTGCTTAAGCCATGACTGGCAAAATTTTTTCTGTAGTTCTCGATAGTTTTTAAATAGTACCCGTTTTCTCCACAGATAGTTTTAGCTGCCTATCTTCTTACCACTATTATAAGGGGGACATATAATAGCTGATTAAATTTTAAGCCTATGATACGAATTGCACAAATCGCACCTTTATATGAGTCAGTTCCCCCTAAGCTTTATGGAGGAACTGAAAGAATAGTTGCATACTTAAGTGATGAATTGGTGAATCTAGGTCACGAGGTTACTTTATTTGCTTCGGGGGATTCAATTACCCGTGCAAATTTGGTAGCCATTACACCCGAAGCATTAAGGTTAAGCAATCATTTGGACCCTCTTGCATACCATATTTTGCAACTGCAAGAGGTATTTGAAAGAGCTGGTGAATTTGACATTTTGCATTTTCATACAGACTATTTGCATTTTCCTTTTTCTTACAATAATAATTTTACGAATATTACAACACTGCATGGACGGCTGGATATTGATGATCTTAAACCCATTTATAAAAAATTTCGTGATATGCCTGTTGTCTCAATTTCTGATGCACAGCGTGAGCCCTTGCCGAATGCAAATTGGATAGGGACAGTATATCATGGGCTGCCATTTAATCTTTATAAAAAAGGAGAGGGGAAAGGCAATTATGTAGCTTTTGTTGGCAGAATTTCTCCCGAGAAACGTGTGGACCGTGCTATTGAAATTGCGCGACAAGCTGGTTTCAAAATAAAGATAGCAGCTAAAATTGACAGGGCTGATCAATTGTATTATGAAAGGGAAATAAAACATTTATTCAAAAAGCCACATGTGGAATTTTTGGGAGAAATTGGAGAAAGAGAAAAAGGTGATCTTTTAGAGGATGCTACGGCCATGCTTTTTCCCATTGATTGGCGCGAGCCTTTTGGAATTGTAACCATCGAAGCGCTAGCGTGCGGAACGCCAATCATTGCTTTTAATCATGGATCCGTTCCAGAAATCATCGAGCATGAAAAAACTGGATATGTAGTGCAGAATATCAAAGAGGCGGTTACAGCCCTGCAACATATCAATCAAATTAGCCGAAATACATGTCGCGATAGTTTTGAAAATCGCTTTAGCGCAACCATTATGGCTAAAAATTATATCCGCTTGTACGATGGATTATTGCGTTCAGAAAAAAGGGGAATAACATCGATGAATATTAATGAATAAAATAGATGCTATGAAAAAACAGGATGCATTAGTAAGACTTGAGGACGATAAATACTATATTCTCGCTACATCTTCCTATGCTGACGACAAAGTGTGCATATTAAATTACGAGGACAGTTTTGGCGTTTTTGACCGGTGGGGTGACGTAAAGCAAATTGGCAGTGGTGTGCAAGGCATTTATCATCAGGGTACGCGATTCATCAGTGAAACGGAATTAGAAATAAATCATTACAGGCCATTGCTTTTAAGTTCTAATATCAAAAATGAAAATGAAATTCTCTCTGTTGATCTC
>DASXTZ010000210.1:0-2484 GCA_036505135.1 Ignavibacteria bacterium | reverse complement strand
TTTAATCACCCTCTCCTTAGGGAGCTTGCAGCCAAAGCCCCGGGAACGTTTCATCATTCGGTTGTAGTAGGGAATCTTTCTGAAGCGGCAGCCAAAGAAATTGGGGCAAACCAGATTTTAACTCGCGTAGGATGTTATTATCACGATATCGGGAAGATCATTAACCCCGGCTATTTTGTTGAAAACCAGATGGAAACTAACAAACATGAGGAGTTGAATCCTTCGCTAAGTGCAAAGATGATCATATCTCATGTAAGAAATGGCATTAAGCTGGCTGAAAAATATAACTTACCCAAAGAAATAATAAATTTTATCCCTATGCATCATGGGACAAATCTTGTTTCATATTTTTATGAGAAGGCAAGAACTGAAGAAGGGGAGATAGACACTATGCATGATTATATTTACCGCTATCCCGGCCCTAAACCGCAGACGAAAGAAACGGGTATTGTGATGCTTGCCGATGCTGTTGAAGCAGCCACACGCTCCATTGAAGAGCCAACACCGGCAAAGCTGGAAACACAAATAAACGAAATAATCCGCGCCAGGTTCTTGGATGGCGAGCTTGACGAGTGCGACTTAACTTTAAACGACCTCATAAAAATTAAACAGAGCTTTCTTAAAACAGTAGTTGGCATTCATCATCATAGAATAAAATATCCGGAGGCTGAGGATGAAAACGAAGAAGAAGCTTGAAGTTCATGATGATGAAAAGACAAAAAGCATAAGGAAATTTTTGCTTCATCTTGAGCTTGAAAAATCCCTTTCAGATAATACAATTCAATCGTATAATTTTGACCTGAATAAATTTAAAGAATTTACGGCTGGCCTGAATATTAATTCGTTTTACGATACGGATCAAAAAACTATCGAAAAATTTATTGGATTTGCAAAAAAGAATAATAAAGCTTCTTCAATGGCAAGAATGCTTTCATCACTTCGGCAATTTTATAATTATCTAATTAAAGTTGATAAAGAAAAGAGATTAAAATTAAACCCGCTTGATTTCTTCGATTCTCCAAAAATGGGCAGAAAATTACCTGATGTATTAACTGTAGCTGAAATAGATAAAATCCTTAACCAGCCGGATGTGAACGATACTCTGGGGCTTCGTGATAAAACCATTTTAGAGGTAATGTATGCCTGCGGTTTGCGCGTAAGCGAAATAATTAATTTAAAAATTCCTAATGTGTTATTCAATGATGAGGTTGTCAGAGTATTTGGCAAAGGTTCGAAGGAAAGAGTTGTGCCGATAGGCGCCTCTGCGCTTGAGTGGATTAACATTTATTTTACAAAATCCAGGGTAAACCTTTCAAAACCGTATTCGGAGGACTATCTTTTCCTTAACTGGCGGGGGCGCAAACTTTCAAGAATGGCAATATGGGATATAATCAGCAAATACAGCAAAATGGCAAGGATTACTAAGGAAGTACATCCGCATATTTTCAGGCATTCCTTTGCAACACATTTAATAGATGGAGGGGCTGACTTAAGAGCTGTTCAGGAAATGTTAGGACATTCAGATATTAGCACTACACAGATTTACACTCAATTGGACATGAATTACTTAAAATATGTAATTAATGAATTTCACCCAAGAGGGGAAGAATATATGAGAAAAGAACAGCTTAAGAAGAAACAATAGAGTCTTCTTTATTTCCCCTTCTCTTTAAGGAAAGCGGTTAGTGGTGAGGGTCTATATTCACGTTTGATATAACTTATCTTAAAGAGGTCCATAAACAGTGTCATCCTAGAGGGTAACATCTATTTTATCACTTCGTCCTTTATCTTGTACAGATATTCTAGCGCTGCATTGTAATTATTTGGAATTATCCCATCCAAGATTGCTTCTTCTATTTTTTTCTTAATAATCCCAACTTCACGCGAGGGCTTAAGATTGCATATCTTCATAATTTCCTCACCTTTAACAGGTGATTGGAAATTCTGTATTTTATCGCGCACTTCAACTTCAGTAATACGTTTTTCTACCCTGTCAAAATTTCCCAGGAATTGTTTTATCTTATCCGGATCCTTCGAAGTAATATCCGAGCGGCATAGTATCATCAGGTCTTCAATATCATCCCCGGCCTCGAAAATCAGCCTCCTGAACGCCGAATCGGTAACGTTTTCTTCAGCAAGTGCAATTGGGCGCAAATGCAGCCTGATGAGCTTTTCAACATAAGGAAGCTTGTCAAATGGCAGTTTCATTCTGGTAAATATTTTCTTTTGCCACCTTGCGCCAAGCTCTTCATGACCATGGAAGGTCCATCCGATTCCTTCTATAAATTTCTTTGTGGAAGGCTTTGCAATATCGTGCATTAATGCCGCAAATCGCAGCCAAAGATTATTGCTTCTTAAGGCAGTATTATCTACAACTTGCAGTGTGTGATAAAAAACATCTTTATGATGATAGTCTTTGCGCTGGTCAACGCCTTCAAGCGCATGCACCTCAGGGAAAATGATTTCCATAGTTTCTGCTTTAAA
>DASXTZ010000209.1:0-5039 GCA_036505135.1 Ignavibacteria bacterium | reverse complement strand
GGTAAGGAGTTTGATTTTCCATACATTGCACGAAGATGCCTTGTAAACTGCATGCCCATTTCTGCTGCCCTTGATAATTCAGGCAAGAAGCCGTGGGAAGTTCAGCATTTGGATACAATGGATCTGTGGAAGTTTGGCGATTATAAAAGCTATTCATCGCTTAACCTTCTTGCAGCAGTGTTTGGAATAAATTCACCTAAAGATGATATAGATGGCAGCATGGTCTGTAGTGTTTACTGGCAGGATAAAAATCTCGAAAGGATCAAATTATACTGCATGAAAGATGTTGTTACGGTTGCCCAGCTGTTTTTAAAGTTCAGAGGAATGGATTTGCTGAAAGAAAGCAATGTTAGTTTTATAAATTAAATTTTTAAATGAAATAATAAAATGTTTGATATAGATTTAATAAAAAAAGTATATTCAGGATTTAAACAGAAGGTTGATGAGGCTAAAAAAGTTCTTGGCCGCCCGATGACCTTTACCGAGAAAGTTCTCTACAGCCATTTGTGGAACAAGCCGGAAAGAGAATATAATGGGGGCGGCGATTTTGTTGAGTTTGCACCCGACAGAGTTGCAATGCAGGATGCGACTGCCCAGATGGCACTTCTGCAGTTCATGTCAGCGGGTATTCCCAAAGTTCAGGTTCCCACAACTGTTCATTGCGACCATTTGATTCAGGCAGAAGTTGGCTCGAAAAAAGATTTGCTGCGCGCTTTTGATGAGAACAAAGAAGTTTATGATTTTCTGCAAAGCGTATCAAATAAATACGGCATTGGGTTCTGGAAACCGGGGGCGGGAATAATCCACCAGGTTGTTTTAGAGAATTATGCATTCCCCGGGGGGATGATGATTGGAACCGATTCACACACACCCAATGCGGGCGGGCTAGCCATGGCGGCAATTGGAGTCGGCGGCGCCGATGCAGTTGATGTTATGGCAGGAATGCCGTGGGAACTGAAGTTTCCTAAGTTTATTGGCGTTCACCTGACGGGCAGAATGAATGGGTGGACATCTCCAAAGGACGTTATCTTAAAAGTAGCGGGCGTCCTGACAGTTAAGGGAGGAACAGGGGCAATAGTTGAATATTACGGCGAAGGAGCGAAAACAATTTCTACCACCGGTAAGGGAACAATTTGCAATATGGGCGCAGAAATTGGGGCAACTACTTCCGTTTTTGCGTATGATGACAGGATGTTCACGTACCTTAAGGCAATGGGCAGAGAAGAAATCGGGAAAATGGCGAATGAGCTGGGTGATTATTTAAAATCCGACCCGGGAAGTGAAAAGTATTACAACAAAATAATAGAGATTAACCTTAGTGAGCTTGAGCCTCATGTAAACGGACCGTTTACACCAGACCTTGCCTGGCCTATTTCTAAATTTAAGGATGCAGTTAAAGAAAAAAGCTATCCCGAAGAGCTTAAAGTAGCATTAATAGGAAGCTGTACAAATTCATCTTACGAGGATATGGAGCGTGCGGCATCGATTGCAAAGCAGGCTCTTGAAAAAGGATTGAAGGTTAAATCTGAATTTACAATAACACCCGGCTCAGAACAAATCCGCGCTACGATAGAACGTGACGGCCAGCTTGAGCTGTTTGAAAAGATTGGGGGGCTTGTGCTTGCTAATGCATGCGGTCCCTGTATTGGTCAATGGAAACGCCATGATGTTAAAGAAGGTGAAAAGAATTCAATTATAACTTCGTACAACAGAAACTTTTCAAAAAGAAATGACGGCAACTCTGCAACCCACGCTTTTGTTGCCTCGCCGGAAATTGTGACAGCGTTTGCACTTGCCGGTAAATTAACGTTTAATCCGCTTACCGATACACTTGTTAATGAAAAGGGCAAGCTGGTAAAGCTTGATGAGCCAAAAGGTGAGGAACTCCCATCGAAAGGCTTTGAAAAAGGGGAAGAAGGATATATTTCTTCCGCTGAGGATGGCTCAAATGTACAGGTTTATATTGACCCTAACAGCCAGCGCCTGCAGAAGCTGTTCCCCTTTGTCCATCCCGATTTTGAAAAGGATTTTAAGGACATGGCCGTGCTTATAAAAGTAAAGGGAAAATGTACAACTGACCATATTTCGATGGCGGGGGCGTGGCTTAGGTACAGAGGGCATCTTGATAATATTTCAAACAACCTGTTTATTGGCGCTGTAAACTATTTTAACAATAAAACAAATTCCGTAAAAAACCTGCTCACAGGAAATTACGAGGAGGTTCCTAAGGTTGCGCGCGAATATAAGGCAAAAGGAATGCCGTGGGTGGCAGTTGGCGAAGAAAATTATGGTGAAGGATCATCACGCGAACATGCTGCAATGGAGCCGCGCTATCTCGGAGGCAAGGCTGTAATAGTAAAATCCTTTGCACGTATTCATGAAACTAACCTAAAAAAACAGGGAATGCTTCCTTTAACATTTGTTAATCCGGAGGATTATGACAAGGTTAAAGAGGATGATAAGATAGACCTTGATGTTAAAGATATTGCCCCGGGAAAACAGGTTAAAATGACGCTGAAACATTCAGACGGCACAAAAGATGAAGTTTTGTTAAACCATACAATGAATAAACAGCAGATAGATTGGTTTAAAGTTGGCAGCGCTCTGAACCTGATGGCGAAGATGAAGAAGTAACCATGCCTCAAAATGAATTAAAAATATTCTCCTGGAATGTTAACGGCTTAAGGGCGATATTGAAAAAAGATGAATTTCAGGAGTGGTTTAAAACAACATCCCCTGACATTTTTTGTCTCCAGGAAATAAAAGTTGATAAAGAGCAGCTTGACGAAACTCTTACAAAAGTTGACGGCTATTGCTGTAATTTCTTCTCGGCTGAGCGGAAAGGTTACTCCGGTGTTGCCATCTATTCCAAAGAAGAACCGCTATCAGTAAAAAAAGGGTTTGGCAATCCATACTTTGATGTGGAAGGAAGAGTTATAGAGGCCGAATATAAAGATTTTGTTCTTTATAATGTTTATTTTCCAAATGGAGGCAGAGGGGCCGAGCGAGTGAAATATAAGCTCGATTTTTACAATGAGCTTTTTTTTCACGCTGAAAAGAAAAGGAAGAGAAAAAAAAATATTATTATATGCGGTGATTATAATACTGCTCATAAAGAAATAGACCTTGCCCGGCCGAAACAAAATGAAATGAACTCCGGTTTTTTGCCTGAAGAAAGAGCATGGATTGATACTATAATTAACCTCGGCTATATAGATATATTCCGTGAATATATTAAAGAACCCGGTATATATACTTATTGGGATAATTATACCCGGGCACGTGAGAAAAATGTAGGCTGGAGAATCGATTACTTTTTTGTATCCAAAGAGATGCGCCAAAATGTAACAGGAACAGCAATTCACCCCAATGTAGTGGGAAGTGACCATTGCCCAATTGAGCTGAATGTGAGGTTTTCGAAATAACGAATTTCGTTATTGCACGTCTAACCTTTTCAGTTAACTTTGTAGTATGAGGTCAATAAATTACAGGTAACTTTCTACAAAACTTATATTTACAACGATGAAAACCTTTATTTGTTTATTAATTTTATTAAATTCATCCGTTTTGTTTTCACAGCTGTGTGAAAACCCCAATACCCATATACCCCCTACTCCATTTACCAATGGATATCTGAGATTTGACGGCAGGGGTGATTTTTTAAGAACCAACAATGATGCCCGGCTTGACCTGGCATATG
The DNA here is from genome assembly GCA_036505135.1 of Ignavibacteria bacterium. GTDB lineage: Bacteria > Bacteroidota > Ignavibacteria > Tepidaquicellales > OLB5 > DASXTZ01. The sequence goes on along the minus strand of DASXTZ010000209.1, from coordinate 1,339 downwards.
ACCAGACAGATAACTTCATTATCGAAACAAAAATTAAAGTTACGCGCCCATACTCACTTATGCGGATACTCGGTAAAATATACGCAGCAGGATGGATGCTTTCGTATCATACATATCAGCCGGGTGTTCTTAGTTTTACTATAGGAAATGTGACTAAGGATGTTTACACACTAAATGCAGATACTAACTGGCATACTTATAAAATTTGTTTTTCAAAGGATAGCTTAAAGCTTACAACTTATGTTGATGAAACGATAACGCATACCTATACAAATTATACTTATGGGAATACATCAAATAACATTGCCTTTTCGGTAGGCAATACAGGTCTGCCTCCAACCTTTGGATTTGAATCATATATTGTGTATGACGGCTGGTTCAAAGGCAGTATTGATTTCTTAAAGCTAAATAAAAACAATAGCCCGCTTTTAAATTACGATTTTGATGAAGGTATCGGCCAGTATGCTAGAGATTCAGCTTCCTATTTTATAACGGATAGGACATTGCCGGGTGAGCCAAGCTGCGGGGCTGTGCATTTTATGCTGGGCTTCATGCCCGCAAGCGATACGTGTGACCCCGAATGGATATCCGATGCAAATTCATATACAACTGATTTCTATCCTTTATCAACAGGGTTTAGATATTACTACCAAAACCAAAGCCAAAACTGGGCAGCATATCTTGAATCATTTTCACTGTCCTTAACTGTATGGAATGGATACCTGGTTAATGGCGGATTTTTCAACCAAGCCGGCTGGATAGAGGCAAAAAACATTGCCATGTGGGATGGCGCCCAGTGGTATCCTGTTGGAGGTGGATTCAATCACGAGGTAGGGTGCCTTGCCTCATATAATGGCGAGCTTTATGCGGGGGGATATTTTGACACAGCTTACGGTAATGGAAAAATGAATTACATTTCAAAGTGGAACGGAACCCAGTGGCAAGCGCTTAGTAATGGAGCAAGCGATCTTGTTACAGTGATGAAAGAATTCAATGGTGATTTAATTGTGGGCGGATTCTTTATGTCGGTCGGTGAAATTTATGCTCCTAAAATTGCCCGCTGGGATGGAACAACCTGGCGGAACATGAGCATTGGAATGTCAGGACCAGTGATGGCATTATGTGTTTATAACGGTGAGCTTTATGCAGCCGGAAATTTTCAATACGCCGGCCAGGAGGTTTGTAACGGCATTGCAAAATGGGATGGGACAGCCTGGAATCCGGTAGGACAAGGCATTGCGGGCGGAGAAGCAACAATATACTCACTTTGCGAATATAACGGCGAGCTTTGGGCGGCAGGAGGCTTTTATTTAATGAATAACACGCCTGCTTTAAATAT
>DASXTZ010000208.1:0-12797 GCA_036505135.1 Ignavibacteria bacterium | reverse complement strand
AGCTTTTCATCACTAAACAAATTGTGCAGGATAAGCTGAAAGACATAGTTAAGAACAGGGATTTAAGCAGATACATATTGTAAAAAAACTTTTATATTTGTACAGAACAATACAGGAGAAATTATAATGAAGAAAACACTGCTTTCAATAGTGCTGTTATTTTGTTTTGCATCATTTACATCCGCGCAGCTGAATGACCTTAAGTTAAAGAATAGCTCAAAAAGCTCCTTCCTAAATTTATCTTCACTTGAGAAGAATAATACATTTCAGGTAAAAAAAAGGAAAACGGTTAACTCATATTTCGGAGCGGGTTATTCATTTATGATATTCACTTCCAAATATATGCAGGATGCTTTTCCGGTTTTGGATACAAGGACCGGTTCATTTTTAACTAACATAAATCTGTTTTTTGGGTTTGCTGTAGCACGGGCAGTTACTCTTGAAATTGAGCCCACAATTTTATTTACCAGCAACGAGAAAACCATTGATTATGCTTTATCACAGACTCATAATGGATATAATTACGCTCATGCCGTTACTAATAATCTCCTGGCATTTCCTATCGTGTTTAATGCAAGATTTTTCCCCTTCTTTAAATTGGCAAGTTTTGCAAGATTATTTTTCATTGGCGGGGGAGTTGGAGCTGTATGGATGAGGGAAGAAAACGATGTATTCTATAATAATAATGCCACATTTTTTAATTATTTCACTGATCCATATTCAACACAAAGTACCAATCAATGGCAGCCGATATTCAGAGCAATGACAGGATTCACAGGATCGGGGGGACAGTTCGGTTTTGGAGGCGAACTAAGGTATAATTTTATCCCTTTAACTCAGGATAAATCACTTCCTTTTGCAACAAGATTTGCCAGCAACGCAAACAGTGTTGATATTACATTAAGGTTTTATTTTAGCTTGTAAAGGTTACCATTGTTATTCATCCGATGACTCTAAATCATCGGATGAATAAAAAAATATTCAGTCTTTCAACACTTTCCTTTGATATAATAACTCTCTGAATCTTCTCCACTATTTTATAAGTATCATCTTCCTTGTTTCTGCAAAATCGCCGGCAATTAACGTATAATAGTACACACCGCTTCCCAGTGAAGAACCATCGAACTCTGCATTATATTTTCCCGCTTTAAGGAAACCATCAGCAAAAACCGCTACTTCATTGCCAAGCGCATCATAAACTTTTAAAGAGACATTCCCATCGCGAGCAACCGAATATTTAAAGCGTGTAACAGGATTGAAAGGATTAGGATAATTCTGCTCTAAAGAAAATCTATCAGGAACTTCTCCCCATGTTTCAATACCGAGAGGGTTAGTAACAGATTGCGTTGTGGTTTGCTCTACAGTCGCAGCGTATAAAGGTGAAGCTTCTTTGTAGACAAATACAACAAGGTTGCAGTTCGCGGCAATCCATGATGCATCTAATGTTGTAGTAACAGTCTTTGGAATCGTCTGGTTCTGATTCCAGTTTCCTGTGTTGATATTTTCGCCCGTTGCTCCGTTGACAATATTTCTGACAACCCAGTAGTGTATATAAGCGGAATGATAACCCGGTGTTCCGCATAAAGCATAATAATTCTGCTGGTAGTTAATATTATTTTCAATTAAAACGTAAGTAATTTTATATTGCCCCGTAAGATTCTGAAGAGCGGTTGAATTAATCATTGCAGAAAGTTCTCGTGTCGTCGTATTATATGTCTTGCTTGCATAAATAACGTCGATAAGCGAATTAGGAGCCCGTTGATATCTGACTGCTGTTGTTTCCGGCCAGTTATAATCAAAATCCAAACCCGGACCTGATTGCCTATCGAAGACAGCAAGAGGATAAGCGTTTATGCTGAGAAGACTTATAATGTTATTCCCGTTGAAATTTACAAATGGGTCGCCGCCTCCGCCGCCATGATACGAAAGAACTATTGTTTGCGGGTATACGGGTAGGATATTATGGACAATGATTGAATCTCCACAGGGACAATAGCCGCACCACGTTCCTGTTGAAAACTCAAGCAAAAGCCGCCTCGGACCAGCCTGCAGATTCAAGACGCTGATGAGAATTACTAACGCTAAAAAAAATATTCTTGTTTTCCCCGATGAAAATCGGGATTTCCCGGTGTTCAACATTTTGATCTCCTTTTGAAGTACCCAAATATAATATATAAAAGAAACGATTATGCTCCCTTTATAAATGACATTTTCTTAGTAGGGAAAAACAGGAATTTACCACTATTTAATCAACACCATCCTTTTTGTCTCTGTAAAATCATCAGCAACAAGTTTATAATAATAAACGCCGCTGGGGTAATTTGATGCATCCCACTCAATCTCATAAGTACCTGGTTTAAGCTGTTCGTTCACAAGCGTTGCAGCCTCACTGCCAAGGATATCATATACCTTTATTTGGACAAGGGGTTGCAGTCCCTTGTTAAATGATAAAGGAGGTATATCAAATTTTATTTTTGTTGTTGGATTGAACGGGTTGGGGAAGTTTTGAAATAATCTAAATTCCCGGGGTATTTCAGTGGAGATGTTCTCAACAGCAATAATGATCTGCCCTCCTCCCCGTATAACCATACCCTGGCAAATTACACTTGAATCGCTTGCAATAAAGCACGCATTTGTATCAACTGTCAGTGTATCGGCACAAAAATTTGACCCGGCGGGTACTGTTAAGCATGTACCCGGCGGCAGGTAGATTTCATCTGCTTTGGATATTAACAAAAAAATTGAGATAAAAATCAGAAATATTATTTTTTTAATCATCTTACTTTTCTTTTATTTCAGATAAAATTAACTCAATACTCTTCTGCTGTTCTGCCACCTTGTTTTCCAGTTTATTTATGGTTTTTTTCTGCTCATCAATTATCTGCTGCTGTTGTTTCATTGCTTCAATTATTACAGCTGTCAAATTGCTGTAGTTAACCGATTTAATTCCGTCGCTTTCAGTCCTTACCAGCTCGGGAAGAACTTTTTCGACTTCTTGTGCAATCAAACCTATTTGCTCCCCAGTTTCAAATTTATATGATGGGAATTCATCTTTACGCCATTGATAAGTTACACCCTGAAGATTAAGAATCTTATTCAATGCATTATCAATTCTATTTACATTTTTCTTGAGCCTGATATCAGAGCATTGTGTCCATGTACCAGTGTAACATCCCGAGCCTGAAAGTCTGAGATATTGGGTAATCCTTAAATCACCGTTTACTGTTGGTGTGCCTATTGAATCTGTTAGCAGATGAGTGACGACTAAAGAACCGTTCACACTAACAAAGTTTCTGTTTGAGTAATTTCCCACATCAAAAATCCAGGTATTTCCCCTGTTGACAGAAAAAAAACTTCCGGTGAGACTTGGAACTGTTCTGATAAGGGTTAAACCATTACCACTGACTTTTAAAAGTGTATCGCTGGCTGAATTTTTGACTGAAAATCCGCACGATGAAGTGCTGCAGCTAAGCTTAAACTGTATGTCCTGCGCTTTCAATAAAAATGGAGAAAGCAAAAAGAATAGGGTAACTAACATTGAAATTAAAAATTTCATTTTTGTCCCTTTCTATTTTTTTGAAGGAAGGTAATGTATATTTTAAAGGAGGAAACCAGCATACGTATACTTACCTCTTTTAATTTCGTGTTAAAATATAGAATTGATGAGTATTAAACAAGTAAAAAAGGGTTGCTAAATGATTATTTAACAACCTTTAAGGAAATGATATTTAATTTTGTTTAATCTTTCAGTACTTCTCGTGATATAACTACTCTCTGGATTTCTGATGTACCTTCATAAATTTCCGTAATCTTTGCATCTCGTAAGTATCGTTCAACCAGGTATTCTCTTACATAACCGTATCCGCCATGAACTTGAATTGCTTCGAGTGCATTCTGTACTGCAACCTTGCTTGCAAGAAGCTTGCCCATGGCTGCTTCTTTATGGTATGGTAATCCCTGGTCCTTTTTCCATGCTGACTCCATAACAAGCATTCTTGCAGCCTCAACGTTAGTTGCCATATCTGAAAGCTTAAACTGGATTGCCTGCAAATTAGCAATAGGAGAGCCGAAAGCTTTTCTTGTTTTAGAGTACTTAACCGCAGCCTCAAGAGATGCCTGTGCAATACCCAAAGCCTGCGCACCGATTCCTATTCTGCCGCCGTTTAATGTTTCCATTGCTATTCTAAAGCCCAAACCTTCATGTCCCAGTAATTGATTTTTGTGCACTCTGCAATTTGTGAAGCTAACGGTGCAGGTATCTGAGCTTCTTATTCCCAGCTTATCTTCCTTTACTCCTGTGCTCAAACCTTCATTTCCTTTTTCAATCAGAAAAGTTGATATTCCTTTATGCCCAAGTTCTTTATTTGTCATTGCCTGCACAAAATATACATCTGCATATTTCCCGTTTGTTATCCAGTTTTTAATGCCGTTGAGAACATAGTAATCACCGTCCTTTAGCGCTTCGGTTTTTTGCTGTGTGGCATCGCTGCCTGCTTCAGGCTCGGAAAGGCAAAAACATCCCAGTTTTTCTCCCGAAGCAAGTGGCTTCAAAAATCGTTCTTTCTGTTCATCAGTTCCCCAGTGGTTTATGCCAAAGCAGACAAGCGAGTTATTAACTGACATTATAACACCAACCGATGCATCGACTTTTGAAATTTCCTCCAGGGCCAGCACATAACTTATGGTGTCGAAGCCGGCTCCTCCCCATTCGGGAGGAACCATCATTCCCATAAAGCCAAACTCGCCAAGCTTCTTTACTATTTCAAAAGGGAACTCAGCATTTTTGTCCCGTTCAATTGAAGTAGGGGCTATTTCATTTTGTGCAAAATCTCTTGCCGTATCTCTTATTGCGATCTGTTCTTCTGTGTAATTAAAGTCCATAGTTTTTTATCCCTGAGCGAAGTCGAAGGGTCTTTTTCACAGAGCCACAACTCTTCACATATTATGAATTTTTTAGTTATTGTTTAGAGTTCTGCTAAAGCAGAACTCAGAATGACTCCATCATTTTTTTGTATAATTGTAAAAACCGCGCCCTGATTTTCTGCCAAGATATCCTGCGGCAACCATTTTTTTAAGCAGCGGACATGGCCTGTATTTTGAATCACCCAGCCCGTTATGCAATACCTCCATAATGGATAGACATACATCAAGACCGATAAAATCGGCAAGTGTTAATGGTCCCATAGGATGGTTCATACCCAGCTTCATTACCGTATCAATTGCCTCCGGTGTTGCTACACCCTCCATCACACAGTATATTGCTTCGTTAAGCATTGGCAGAAGGATCCTGTTAGAGATGAAACCCGGGTAATCCTGCACTTCAACAGGTACTTTTTGGATTTTTTCAGATAATGCTTTTATCGTTTCGTATGTTTCGCTGCTGGTTGCAAGGCCCCGAATTATTTCAATTAGCTTCATTAAGGGAACCGGGTTCATAAAATGCATTCCGATAACTTTGTCGGCACGTCTTGTTTCTGCCGCAATTTCTGTTATTGAAATAGATGATGTATTGGAAGCAATAATAGCATCGGGTTTGCAATTGGCATCCAGCGTGTGAAAAATTGTTCTTTTAATCTCTAAATCTTCCGTAGCCGCTTCTATAATCAGCTCTGCATCCTTTGCATCTGCCAGATTTATAGAAGTTTTTATGTTAGCCAGTGTGTTATTAAGCTGCTCTTGAGTAATTGCTTCTTTTTTAAGCTGTCTTTCGAGGTTTCCTTTTATAGTGTTTAACGCTTTTTGCAGTAGTTCTTCTTTAATATCTATTAAAGTGACATTGTAGCCAAATAAGGCAAAAACGTGGGCAATTCCGTTGCCCATCGTTCCCGAACCTATAACTGCTATACTTTTAATTTCCATCGTACTTTATTCCCGCGAAAGCAGGAATCCATTATTTTTTTTTGTTAAAAAGTTAATTAATAAAAAATTTGTTTTATTATTTTCGTTGCAATCTAATTTAAGAGGAGAAAATGATTAGATTCCCGCTTTCGCCTGCCTGCTGCAGGCAGGAGGGAATTCCTGTCTATATTCTCTCCACTATCATCGATGCAGCTTCACCACCGCCATTGCATAGCGTTACTAATCCATATCTTTTGCCGGTACGGATAAGATTATACATTAAAGTTATAAGTAACCTAGCCCCCGAAGCGCCGATAGGATGCCCGAATGCAATTGCTCCGCCGGTTATATTAACCTTACTGTTATCTAACCCGGCTATCTGGTTAACTGCGCAGCTAACCACTGCAAATGCTTCATTGATTTCAAACAGGTCTATTTGATCTTTTGATATACCGGCCTTCTTGCATATCTTATCTATTGAATAAGCCGGAGCCGTTGTGAACCACTCCGGGTCCTGCGAATGAGTAGCCTGTGCAATTACTTTTACCATTGGTTTTAAGCCTAGCTCATCCGCTTTTTGTTTAGACATCATAACAACTGCACCTGCGCCATCATTAATTTTTGAAGCGTTGAATGCCGTTATTGTTCCGTCTTTTTCAAATGCAGGTTTCAGCTTCATCCCTTTCTCAAAGTTAACTTTGCCGGGCTCTTCATCTGTATCTACTAAAGTCACATTGCCTTTTCTATCTTTTATCTCAACCGGAACTATTTGTTCTTTAAGATAACCACTTTTAATCGCACTAAGAGCTTTTTCGTAGGATTCTTTTGCGTAGTTGTCCTGCTGTTCGCGAGAGATTTTATATTCTCTCGCACACATCTCACCTATATTCCCCATGTGTTTGTTTGCATAGGGATCCCATAAGCCGTCATATATCATTAAATCGTAAATTGTATCGTTGCCCATCCTGTAACCTGTGCGTCCCTTTAATAACAAATAGGGGGAATTTGTCATTGATTCCATTCCTCCGGCAACTACTATTTCAGCATCGCCGGTTTGTATTTCGTGTGCGCCATACATTGCGGATTTTAATCCGGAGCCGCACACTTTATTTACAGTTGTTACCGATGTTGACGCAGGAACGCTTGCTCCAATTGATGCCTGCCTTGCAGGGGCCTGCCCAAGACCGCCCTGCAGGACACATCCCATTATTACTTCATTAACTTGTGAGGAGCCTATATTTGTCCTCTTTATCGCTTCCTTTATTGCTATTGCTCCAAGCTGCGGAGCAGAAAATGATGCCAATGCACCGTTAAATGAGCCTACCGGAGTACGTGCTCCTGTTACTATTACTACTTCGTTCATGTTATTTTAAATGTTAGTGTGTTAAGTTGATAATTTCTATAAAGCTTTGAACTTCAAGCGAAGCGCCGCCTACCAATCCGCCATTGATGGTATCGGGCGCAAACAAATCTTTTGCGTTTTCACTGGTTATGCTGCCACCGTAAATTATTCGCGTTTTTTCCGACACATCTTCTGTGTACATTTTCTTCAGTTTTTTCCTAATAAAATTATGCACACTCTCTGCCTGGTGCGGAGTAGCATTCTTGCCCGTACCAATTGCCCAAACCGGTTCGTAAGCTATCACTAATCCTTTCATTTGTTCTTCTGAAACATGCCCAAGACAGGTTTTAAGCTGCTCTTCAATTACGGCTTCGGTTATTTTATCCTCACGTTCCTGCAGTGTTTCACCTATACAAACAATGGGCTTTAAACCCTCATCAAGTGCAGTAAGAACTTTTTTGTTAACAATGGCATTGGTTTCGTTGAAATATTTCCTGCGTTCGGAGTGTCCTATAATAACATATTCTGCTCCGCACGATTTTAGCATACCTGCGGAAATCTCCCCTGTAAACGCACCTTGTGACTCATAATGCATGTTCTGTGCACCGAGCTTAATACCAGAAGTGTTTATTTTTTTGTTAACAGCTTCTAATGAAGTGAACGGAGGGCATAGAACTACATCTACAAAAGATATCTTGTGTTTTTCGTAATAAGTTTTAAATTCTTCTGCAAACTGCTGTGATTGTACTAGCCCTTTGTTCATTTTCCAGTTTGCTGCTATAAATTTTTTTAGAGCCATTTTTTAATTTCTTTTTACTCCAAATTTATTAATAAATGATGTTACATATTCCCACTTTCGCGGGAACTTTGCGTAAGGTGAATTAATAAAAGTTCATTAACTGTTTTAGGGTCTGCTTTACCTTTGCTTTCCTTCATTACTTTGCCTACAAAAAATCCCAGCAGCTTTGTTTCACCATTGATGTATCTTTCCTTTTCTTTAGGATTTTCTTCAAGTATCTTTTTAACTATTGATTCGATAGCAGATATATCTGAAACTAATGTTAAATTTTTTTCTTTTACTATCAATTCAGGGTTTTGCTTTTCATAGTCTCCATCTCTGATTTTAAGCATTTCCCCATAAACTTCTTTTGCAATATTGGTGGAAATTTTACCATCTTCAATCAAATTAATTAATGATGATAAATTTTTTGGATTTATCCAAAAATCGCTGATTTCTATCTTTTCATCTTTCAAAACTCTTAAAACTTCTTTCATAAGCCAATTACTTGCCGTTTTGTATGATTTATCTGAAAGCCCTTTGCTTACTTCTTCAAAATAATCGGCCAGGGCTTTATCCTGAGTTAGCACTTCTGAATCATATTCAGGAAGCTTGTAAAACCCGGTAAACCTTTTAATTTTTTCATCAGGCAATTCAGGCAATGAATTTTTTACCCTGGATTTCCATTTATCATCCACATATACAGTAACCAGGTCAGGTTCGGGAAAGTACCTGTAATCATGCGCTTCTTCTTTTGACCTCATAGGAGTAGTTTTTTTTGATTTAGCATCATAAGTCATTGTTTGATGAATGACTGCTGCACCCTTTTCCATCAATTCTGCCTGTCTTATTATTTCGTAGTCCAGCGCATCGGAAACGTTTTTAAATGAGTTTAGATTTTTTACCTCGCATTTTGTATTAAATTTAGTTTCGCCTTTCAGCCTGATAGATATATTTGCATCACAGCGCAGGCTTCCTTCTTCCATGTTTCCATCACAAATATCGAGATAAACCACTAATTGTTTCAGCTTGTTAAGATAATCATAAGCTTCTTTAGTATTTCTCATGTCCGGTTCGGAAACAATTTCAATTAAAGGAACGCCGCATCGGTTAAGGTCAACAAGTGAATCATCGGATGAGAGGTCATGTATCGATTTTCCTGCATCTTCTTCCATGTGAATTCTTGTAATTCCTATACGCTTACCATTTAATTCAATATATCCGTCATGGCATATAGGCTGGTCATATTGTGATATCTGGTAGCCTTTCGGAAGGTCGGGATAGAAATAATTTTTTCGCGCAAATATAGAACGCTCCCTTATTTGGCAATTGGTTGATAATCCAAGCCGCAGAATAAATTCGACAAGATTTTTATTCAGAACAGGAAGTGTCCCCGGGTGACCAAGGCAAATAGGGCAAACGTTAGTGTTCGGAGGAGCATTGAACTCCGTTGAACATGAGCAGAATGCCTTGCTCTTTGTCTTCAACTGGGCATGTACCTCAAGCCCGATTATTGATTCGTATTTGTTTAAATTGCTCAAAATTATAAAACAAATTTAAGTAAAACTGAAATTTGCCCTCTGTGATGTGCTTCGTGGTCAAGCATTCTATGCACCAATAACCCTAGGTATTCTTTTTTCTTTCCTGCTATACTATCAACTTGAATTTGACCGGTTATTAATTCATTGTTCAGTGATAATATAAAATTTCTCCTTTTTGTTTTTAAAATATCTAATGCTGTTATAAGTTTGTCAAACTCATCCCGTAGTTTGATTAACTTACTTTTTGACTTTCCGAGTTGTTTACTTTTATATTTCGTTATATGTACTCTAATCAATTCTTTATCACAATCAATAAGATGTTTAGCTATGTCTGCAAAGCTCATAGATCCTTCATTTATTCTAAAATTTTCTTTCCCGGTCGGAACAATTTTCAGGCGTTTGAGAGTTGATTCTCTAACTGTGTCAGAAAATTCTGCTAATATTTTAAAATCTGTTTTATTGATATGATTCCCTTGGATTACCTGTCAGCTTCTTCTTAATGTCCCGTTAGGAACAAAATATATTTATAGAACACAAACCCCAAAAATAACTTCATTTTTTAATTCGTAATTCGTAATTTCTAATTCTTAATTGTTTTTTAATACTTGTGTTATCTTTTCAGCAGCATCTTTAAATCCTTTCGCTGAAATGATATTTAATCCTGATTCATCAAGCATCTTCTGCGCTATTTCTGCATTAGTTCCTTCCAGTCTTACCACAAGCGGCACACTGATATGCATATTTTTTGCTGCTTCAATTATACCGCCTGCTACACGGTCACATCTTACAATACCGCCGAATATATTTACAAGGATTGCTTTAACATGCGGGTCCGATAAAATTATCCTGAATCCGTTTTCAACAGTCTCCTGTGAAGCACCGCCGCCAACATCAAGAAAGTTAGCCGGTTCGCCGCCTGCCAGCTTGATTATGTCCATTGTTGCCATAGCAAGACCCGCTCCGTTAACCATACAGCCGACATTTCCATCCAGCTTTACATAATTTAAGTTATGTTTTGATGCTTCTACTTCAAGCGGGTCTTCTTCATTTGTATCTCTTAATGAAGGATAATCAGGGTGGCGGTACATTGCATTATCATCAAGGGTTATTTTGGCATCAAGCGCAACAACTCTGTTATCATTTAATATTGCAAGGGGATTAACCTCAATTAACGAAGCATCACTTTCTTCGTAGGCTCTGTACAAAATTTTAATGAAGTGCATAAAATTTTTGTTTACCTCGCCTGTAAGCCCAAGCCCGAATGCCAGACGTTTTGCCTGAAATGACTGAAATCCTATGTTAGGGTCTACCCATTCCTTAATTATTTTTTCGGGAGTTTCGACCGCAACTTTTTCTATTTCAACACCCCCTTCAGTCGAAACCATAATAACATTTTTGCCAATTGTTCTGTCGAGTAAAATCCCAATGTAGAATTCCTTTGCGTAATCAAGCCCTTCTGCGATGAAAAGCGTTTGGACTACTTTACCTTCAGGACCTGTTTGATGAGTTACAAGCAAATTGCCAAGCATTTTGCCGGCATACTCGCGTGCTTTTGCAGCATCGGTTGTAAATTTAACTCCAAAATCCAGTATTAGCTCATCGCGGTTGGCTGGATTATATATTTTTCCTTTTCCTCTGCCGCCCGCATGTATTTGTGATTTCACAACATATTGGTTTACATTTCTTGCCTGCAGGTTTCTAATGGCTTCATCAAATGAAGATATTTCCTTAATCGCGGTACCATCCTGAATGGGTACGCCGTATTTCTTTAATATTGCTTTAGCCTGGTATTCGTGAATTTTCATTTTACTTTATTTTTTCTTTAGTTCTTCAATGTTTTTCTTAAGAACTTTTTCAAGTGAATCTGAGCTCCTTTTTAGTGAATCCAAACTTTTTCTTAACTCCTGGTTTGATGAATCACTCAGTCTTTTATACTGCTCTCTCCTGATTGAATCGGATCTTCTTTCAAGATCTTCCTGGTATTTGTAAATCCTTTCCCTGAATTCCTCTTCTTTTTTACTTTTGAATGGATTGCATCCGCAAATATTTATTAATAAAATAGAAATTAACACATGAAAAAGATATTTCATTGTTATGGGTATATTCAAAATATCACTTGACCCGGAGTGCACCGGGGAAGTTTCATAAGTCCGGTACCTCTTACTGTAACGAGATTCTTCGCTGCGCTCAGAATAAAACATCTATTCACCGATTAACTGGACTGCGTCGATTTCATTCCAGTAGGGAACGGTATTTGTTGCCAGAGTCAGCTTTACCTCTTTTGTCTTATAGGGAGTTTTATCAAATTTGGCAATGAACCATGAAATCATATTCGGCTCATATTTTGTTTTGTCTATGCCTTCCCATACGGAATGGCTTTTGCCGTCAGTATCAATCAGTTCAACTTTAATAATTGCACCCGGTCCGATATTTTGCCTTGCTCTAACTTCAGCAGCATTTACTGCTTTTTCAAATTTAAGCCTGATCCATTCCACTCCTTTATCAGCTTCCTGGGTTGCCCATGCACGGCCGTCATCAGTATAGTTTTCAACATTTGGCTTGCCTGTTGCCTGCCAGGGACTGTACGGCGTTTCTTTTTCTTTGCTTGAGGCATAGGTCGAACTTGCCTCTGCTTCAATTGCCCATTGTCCTTTTTCATCATTTATCATTTTTTCATCTTCAAGGGCAAACTTTACCATTTTTTCTTTGTTCGCATTTTCTTCGGCCTGCCTTAAGGAGTCTTCATTGACCTTTTTGGTCTGTTCCTGTTTGGTTTCTTCTTTTTTTTCCTCTTTCTGGGAAGTGCCGTCCTGTGTGGATTTCTTTCCGCATCCAACAAATAAAACGAATGTTGAAACAAGTAACGCTGTTATTATATTTTTCATAATTTTTTTGAAGTAAATTATTTAGAACGTTTATTTTTGCTTTTATTAGATACTGAATCTGCTTTTAACTTTAATGAATCCATTTGTTTCATGAGTGAATCCATTTTGTTTTTGCTGAAGGTTGAATCAATTTTTTTCAGATTCTCGTCAATTTTTTCGTTAACTTTTTCTTCAACCTTTTGCCTGAACCAGCCGCAGCTTGTAATTATAAAAACGATTAAGAAAGATGCGATGAATTTAATTTTATAATCCATAATTACAACTTATCTATTGCTTTTTGGGAAATAGTATCTCCAATAGATAAGGAAGAGGTTGCAGCAGGCGAAGGCGCATTCAATACATTGATTACATTACTTGAATCATGAATTAGAAAATCATCTACAAGCTCTCCATTTTTATTAATTGCCTGCGCG
>DASXTZ010000207.1:0-4538 GCA_036505135.1 Ignavibacteria bacterium | reverse complement strand
AAAATAAAAAATGAAAAAATATCAGGCTGGTTAGGTTCATTAACCATCCTGGGCTCTTTTATTATAACTGTTTTGGCATATTTGCACATTACAGGCCTTCCCGAAGAAGAAAGATCAATAACTGTACCTCTTTTTAACTGGATAAACTCAGGAAATTTAAATATCAGTGTAGCATATATAGTTGATCCCTTATCGGTCCTTATGTGCGGTATTGTTACGGGAGTCGGATTTTTAATCCATGTCTATGCAATTGGTTATATGCATGGTGATAGAGGCTTTCCAAGGTTCTTTGCATTCATGAACCTATTTATATTTGCAATGCTTAACCTGGTTTTGGCTGATAATTTCCTGCTTATGTTCTTAGGGTGGGAAGGTGTTGGCTTGTGCTCTTATCTTTTAATAGGTTTCTTTTATGAGCAAAAGTTTACTGGTGATGCTGCTAATAAAGCTTTCTGGATGAATAGGATCGGTGATTTTGGATTCATGGTTGGAATGTTTTTTATATTTTACTATTTCGGCACATTGAATTTTCAGTCAGTATTCGGTTCAGCTTTAGCCTCAGGTTTACCTGCATCGGTTTTCACATTAATTACAATATTATTATTTATTGGTGCAACCGGCAAATCAGCACAAATCCCTCTTTTTGTATGGCTTCCCGATGCTATGGCGGGCCCAACTCCCGTTTCGGCTTTAATACATGCCGCTACAATGGTTACGGCCGGAGTTTATATGATTGCAAGGACCTCAGTCTTATTTGCTATGTCCCCTATTACAATGAATATTGTATTGGTTATAGGCTGTGCAACTGCTTTTATGGCCGCAACAATTGCTATTGCGCAGAACGATATAAAAAAGATTCTTGCTTACTCAACCGTTAGCCAGCTCGGGTTTATGTTCATTGCGATGGGTGTCGGAGCTTTTTCAACGGGAATATTTCACGTTACAACGCATGCATTTTTCAAAGCGTTAATGTTTCTCGGAGCGGGTTCCGTTATTCACGGAATGCATCAGGAACAGGATGTGACAAAAATGGGCGGTTTGAAAGATAAAATGAAGACTACGTTCTTTACTTTTCTCATGGGGGGCGTTGCAATTGCGGGCATACCGCCGTTTTCCGGGTTCTTTAGTAAAGATGAGATACTTTCAAAATTATTCTTTAGCGGCAATTACGGTGTATTTGCTATTGCTTTAATTACAGCCTTTCTGACTGCGTTTTATGTGTTCAGACTAATTAGCTTAACGTTCTATGGCAGGCCTAGATATGATGAAGCTCACGTTCATCCTCATGAATCACCCGCTGTTATGACTGTTCCTCTCATTATGCTTGCGGTTCTTTCTGTTATTGGTGGTTTTATTGGGATACCGCATATAATAGGTCCAAATTTTGTAGAGCATTTCCTTGAGCCTGTGTTTACCAGCGCATTAGCTCTTGTGCCTGAGCATCATATGGTTGCTTCAACAGAAATTGTTTTGATTACAGTATCTGTAATTGTTGCAGTTATTGCTATTTTACTATCGCTTAAAATGTTCAAGAGCGGTGAGAAGCTTTACGCATTCTCCGGCGGATTTTATAATATGCTGAAGGAAAAATATAAAGTCGACGAAATATACGATGCAATTTTTGTTACTCCTCTAAGAAAAGGTTCCGACCTTCTATATTCATTTTTTGATGTTAAGATAGTGGATGGAGCTGTAAACGGAACTGCTAAATTCTTCAATAGCCTTGCCATTGATTGGAGAAAGATACAGACGGGTGTCATTCAGGATTATGCAATATTTTCTATCGCAGGTATATTGGCAATATTACTTTATATTTTGTTAAGATAAATCCCCAATTAAAAATTAAATTTTATGAGGCGGGTAAACCGACTTTTTTATTTCAATAAAACTAATTTTTTTGGATAAAGGAAACTACGCGTTAATAAAAGAGAGCATATGCGATGCTTATCATATTTATACACTGAAGCAGTAGATTTAGATGATAAGCTGCAATCTACTTTTATCCAGACTGCATATCACGCCTGAGCCCTCAAAAGCAAGCGTCGCCCAATCGCATAGCTCTATTTAAAAATCTTCAACCCTATTTATTATAACCAACAACATTCTGCTCTATTTAACTAATATCATTTTTTTAGTTTCTATAAAATCTTTTGCCTGCAAGCGATAGAAGTATATTCCGCTTGCTAAATTTTGTGCATTAAAATTTACTATGTAATTTCCTTCATCAAGCGTCTGATCAACAAGAACCATAATTTCATTTCCTGTTACATCGTATACTTTCAAGCTCACACCTGATCTTTTTGGAAGACCAAATTCTATTTTTGTATTTGGATTGAATGGATTCGGATAATTTTGATATAAATTAAATGAATTAGGAATGCTATTATTATTTGGATTTATACCAACAACCGATTGAAATGAACTTAATATTGTACCCCCTGCTCCGGTTATTATTATGCTGTCTTGTGAAAGAAAGCTAACATCATAAAGATGGTTACCTGTACCCGATTGAAGGCTAACCCAGTTTATCCCACCGTTTGTCGTTTTGAAAAGCCTGCCATACAAGGCAGCAGCAAATCCGGTATTCTCATTAAGAAATGCCGCACTGTATACTGCTTCATCAAGTCCTGCGGACCTTGATATCCAGTTTGTTCCACCGTTGGTAGATATATAAACACTTCCCACAACCGGAAACGCCCATGAATCGAAACCGGAAAGAACCGTAAAATTACTATTTATTATTTGAGCCGCACCAAACACGAACCCCTGCCCTATTGACCTGTCTTGCCACGAAATACCGGAATTTGTCGTTACTAAGATTGTACCCATTCCCCCGCCTACAATTCCCGTATTTGCATCAATGAAATCAACTCCATAAAGGAGTTTGTTAAATCCCGTAAGTGTATTAGTCCATGTACCGCCTGAATTAGTTGTCTTTAAGATGACACTTGTACCATTGCTGTTAAATCCCGCAACGAATCCTAAATCACTATTTACAAATTTTACGCCGCCAAGATTACCAGTAGCATTGCTTTGCTGAGCACTCCATTGCATTCCCCCATTTGTTGTTCTTATAATAACACCTGAAGCTCCAACTGCAGTACCTGTGTTAATATTGAGGAATGATATCGCATATAAGTTTTGAGATACTCCGCTTGAAACCGGCTGCCAGATTGTGCCTCTATTGGTTGTTTTAAGTATTGTTCCCCCTTCACCTGATGTATAACCGGTTTGTGAAGAAGGAAAATCGCATGAATATAAATCCTTTATAGTCCCCTGAGAAATAGTTGTCCAGCTGTTGCCGCCATTTGTAGTGCGTATAATTGTGCCATACAGTCCAACAGCAATTCCTGTATTAACATCAGCAAAGGAAATGTCAAACAACGAATTCAATGTTCCGCTTTGCTGTGAAGACCAGTTTAGACCTCCGTTTGTTGTTTTGTAAAGTTTTCCATCTCCGCCTGCAGTATACCCGGTATTAGCATCTACCATATCGAGCCCTTCCCAAAAAGTTGTAACTCCGTTCAATTGCTGGCTCCATGTGCTTGCATTTGTACTCCTTAAAATAATTCCTCCGTTACCTGCTGCTATCCAAAGATTTTCACCAACGTTATCAAGTGCATATAATTGTTCAGTTGAGCCTGTGTTTTGCTTTATCCAGTTTGCACCTCCATCCGTGGTTTTTAAAATATTTCCGATGAGCCCTGCTGCCACACCTAAATTAACATTGGCAAAGGCGACATCAAGCAGATTATCCAGTCCTTCAGATGGCTGGGGTTGGTTTATCCAGCTAACACCACCATTTGTTGTCCTGAAGATAGAGCCGCAGCAGTTTGTGTTCTGGAAAGCTGCTACAATAGTACCTGTATTCAAATTGCTGAAAGAAATGCCCTCAACAATTTTATATGTATGTCCAGTTACTGAATCCCAACTAACACCTGAGTTTGTTGTATGCAGTAAAGTACCGTCATATCCGCCTGCCCATCCATTATTCTGATCGATAAAAAAAAGACTTTTTAAAATTTTTGTTGAGCCGCCCGCATAATGTGTAACAATCCAGGTTACACCCGCATTAGTAGTTTTCATTATTGTTGCCGCTGAACCGACTGCAAATGCAGTTTGTGAATTAACAAACTTAACATGGAATAAATGATTTCCCTGTGGCTTAGGGTTTTGCCAAAACCATGATGATTGTGAATTTGATATTATGGAGCAACAAATCAAAATCGAAAAAGTTAAAGTTTTATGCATTTTAAATGCTCCTATAAATACTGTTATACTATAAATTTATACTTTATTTGTTATAGAATAAAACAAAGATTATAATAAAATAAGAAGTCACTGAATGTTTTATATTTGAAATATTTGAAAATTTATACTATTTTAGATAATTATAAGGTTATTAAAATAAGCAGTCATTGATCAAGTCTGATAGTTTATATAGTTTGATTAAATCTTTAAGTATGAACGAGAAGGCATATTTCAAAAAATATGCTTCAAGGCATGTATTGGGAACACAAAATAAATATGTCACAATA
>DASXTZ010000206.1:0-4679 GCA_036505135.1 Ignavibacteria bacterium | reverse complement strand
CGGCATATCAATAAACTCAATGTTATTCTCTGTACCCAGTGCCTTAAACAATGCTGCCGCCATTTCAATCCAAGTCGAAGCATTGCCGCTGCCAATATTATATATTCCTGTTGTATTTTTCCCTTTACCTATCATAGGGTCGAAATAAATAGTCATATCAACTGCATCTTTAACGTACAGGAAATCCCTTTTTTGCTCGCCGTCCTTATATTTAGGGTCATAGGATTTAAACAACCTTAATTTTCCTGTTTCAATTACTTGGCCATATGTTTTATTAACCATGCTTCTCATATCGCCTTTATGGTTTTCATTTGGCCCGAAAACATTAAAATACTTTAGTCCCGCAAATTTGTTATCATACTTATTTTCCAGAACCCACATATCAAATAGTTGTTTTGATAATCCATACTTATTCAGAGGTTTTAAATGTGGAATAAGTTTATTATCGTCATCAAAGCCCAAAGAGCCATCGCCGTATGTTGCGCCACTTGAGGCGTAGATAAATTTAAATCCATTTCTTAGGCACCAGAGCCCAAGCTGTTTGGAGTATTCTACATTGTTTTCCTTAAGATAATCCATATTCTGCTCGGTAGTTGAGCTGCACGCCCCCATGTGATAAACAGTATCAACTTTCCCGATTGATTTACCCGATTTGACCTGTTTTAGAAACGTATCTTTATCGATGAAATCCAGAAATTTTAAATTCTCAACGTTTTTCTTTTTTGTGCCCCCAATATCGGTATCAACCAAAATAATATCATTTACGCTATGCTTATTTAAAAGCCAGCAAATTGCACTGCCAATAAAACCTGTTCCCCCTGTAATAATTTTCATAAGTAAATATCTCTCAGGTAACTTACCAAAATATTGGAAGTGTTTCAATTTAATTAATTAAACATATTTTTTTTATTAGGATAGCTTTTTTTATTAAAAAACTGTTATTATATTATGAAAAATTTAAGGAGAGAGTAATGAAAAGAATATTTTTACTATTTTGCTTCGCCCTGATTTTAGCCTCTACTGCATTTTCACAACGAATACTCATAAATGAAGTTTTTGAAACATCTGGACTAAATGCTGATAGCTTGCCAACTAACTGGGCACAGTTTGATGTAGATCAAACAAATCCAACTTATCCACTAGCTGTTTGGCATGTAAGGGATACAAGCGCAAATTTTCCTGGAGTAAACGCTGATTTGCATTCAAGAGCAAATTTTTATACGCGGAGATCCGTTAGTATACCATGGAGAGCAGGTGATCCTGTAGCGGATGATTGGCTGATTACTGATAGCTTACGTATTCAAACGGGAGACAGCTTGATATTTTGGATGCTTCTTGGAACGCCTGCAGATAGTATAATAGGGTTTAATCTTACAGACTACATTGACACTATGCAGGTTTGGGTATGTTTCTTCCAAGATCCAGGTGCTACACTTCAGAAACTTGCAACTATAAGAAGCGCGGATTCGAATAATGTATGGAATGAATATAAGTACAATCTTAGTCCGTGGGCTGGACAATTAATTTATATTGCTTTTAGATATTACATGAATACTACCGTAGATGGTCTATGGGTTAATATTGATAACGTTTTTGTCGGAAATCACAGTGCTATTGGTATTAAGCCAATCAGCACTGAAATACCGAAACGATTTGACCTGAAGCAAAACTATCCGAATCCGTTCAATCCAGTTACCAATATCGAGTTTGACATAGCAAAAAGTGAATTTGTGAAGCTGATTATTTATAACTCAACCGGGCAGGAAGTCGAAACGCTTGTAAATCAAAATATGACACCCGGCAGTTACAGAGTTGATTTCAACGCAAAGAACTTAGCGAGCGGAACATATTTTTACCGTTTAATAACTGATGATTTTGTTAAGACAAACAAAATGGTTATCGTCAAATAGTGAAATAAAGAAATATTGAAATAGTAAATTTAAGGGCCCGAGTATAGCTTGGGCTTTTTATTTAAATGCCAAATAATAAAGTCCAAATGCCAAAACAAATCCAAATGAAGAAATTCCAAATGAAAATGTCGTAATTGATATTAAGAAATTTTGAATTGAATTGGCATTTGCCTGCCTGTGCAGGCAGGAGCTTTGGAATTTGACATTATTCGGAACTGTGAGCTTCGTCATTTGACATTGAATATCATCTGTAGGTTAAATATATTTGCTTTTTCTCTAATTTTCATAAATTTAAATGAATTATAGACGGCTGAACTATATTGTAGCAGGAGCAGTATTACTAGTTTCTGCTATTACGTATTTATATACTATGCAAAAAACCCTTTCTTTTTGGGATTGCGGAGAATTTATTGCCTGCGGATATACACTTTCGGTTCCACACCCGCCCGGCGCTCCTTTCTGGGTTTTGCTTGGTAAAATTGCTACAATGATCCCATTTGGTTCCAATCCTGCAATTAGAATGAATGCACTTGCCGCGATTAGCTCTGCGTTTACTGCTGGTTTTTTATATCTTGTAATTGTTTCAGTTATCAAAGCATGGAAAGGCGAAGCTAAGGATACATGGGATGCAATTATGGTTTATGGTTCAGCTGCAATTGGAGCGCTGTCATATGCTTTTTGTGATTCAGCCTGGTTTAATGCTAACGAATCGGAAGTTTACGCTCTTGGAACAATGCTTGTTGCTTTGTGCGTGTGGCTCTTAATGTACTGGTGGGAAAAAGCCAATGAAAAGGGAAATGAGAGAATTTTGCTATTTATCGCTTTTGTAATCGGAATATCACTTGGAATTCATCTGCTTGTTGTTCAAGTCATACTTATAGGCGGATTTATATATTACTTCAAAAAATATAAATATGAACGCAAGACTTTCTATATTGCCTTTGGGTTAACCGTCCTTGCATTTTTTATAGTTTACCCGGTAATTGTGTTATGGTATCCAAGCTGGCTTGGAGGCGATTTGAAATCTCTTAAGATTGAGGATAACTCTCTGGTTGAAACAATTTCAATGCTTGCGTTTCCTGCAATGGCCTACTTCTCATATATGGCATATAAAAAGAAGAAGCGGAGCCTTTCGCTTGCACTTGCAGCAGTTTTCTTTGTTCTTCTTGGATATTCAATTTATACTCAGGTGATACTCCGCGCTAACGTTGATAATCTGCCAATAAATGAAAATGAACCGAAAAATCTTCCTACACTTGTTTCCTATTTAAGCAGGGAGCAATACGGAGATGCGCCTTTCTGGCCAAGACGTTATTCACAAGAACCTATGCACAAAAGAACATGGGCTAACTATACTTCTGATATGGATTTCTTATGGAGATACCAGATCAATCATATGTTCAACCGCTATCTAGGATGGCAGTATATAGGCAGGGCCAGCTATGACCAGGATGCAGGAATTGATTGGAGTAAATTTTATGGCGTCCCGTTTTTAATAGGCCTGTTTGGATTATTTTATCATTTCAGGAAAGACTGGAAGCTGGGTTTAACTTTTCTCTGGATGTTTGCTTTAATGGGAATATTAACCGCGCTGTTTCAAAGACAGCAGGACCCGCAGCCGAGAGAAAGAGATTATTTTTATACCGGAGCCTTTTTTGTCTATTCTTTATGGATTGGACTGGGTGTAATGGGAATTCTCGAATTAATTAGAGAAAACTTTCAGGGCTCTGCTTTAAAGGCAGGTGTTGTTGGAGTGCTAGCAGTTTCCGCCTTGCTCATTCCGGTAAATATGTTTAGAACAAACTTCCATTATAATAACAGGAATGACAATAAACATCCTTTCGATTACGCATACAATCTGCTTCAGGGGCTGGATAAAGATGCAATTTTAATTACTAACGGAGATAATGATACATTCCCGCTTTGGTACATTCAAGCAGTCGAAGGTTACAGAACTGATGTGCGGGTTGTTAATTTAAGCCTTTTAAATACCAATTGGTATATAAAGGAAATGAAGAATTCAATGCCTTACGGTGCATTAAAAGTCCCTATAAGTCTTAAAGATGAAGAAATTGATAGAATGGGGCCAATCGAATGGGGTGAGTTCAGAAATGTCACTGTAGTGGTTCCTCCCGAAGCGTATCCCGATTCCATAAGGGCAAAAGGCAATACTCCGGATAAGTTAACATGGAGAATGCCCTTTTCTCTTCAGTCAGGAAACGTTAAAGCTGTCAGGGTTCAGGACTTATTAATTCTTGATATTCTAAAAACCAACAACTGGAAGCGTCCTGTTTATTTTTCTGCTACAGTTACGGAAGATAATTATATCGGCCTTGATGAATATTTAGTCCAGGAAGGCATGGGTAAGCGAATTGTGCCTTATAAGTCCGATGCTCCCATGCAAATCCGCGTCAATGCAGAAAAGATGTGGGCTAATTTTATGGTAACTCCTGCCGCTTATTCCAAAACTCCGCAGGACGGATATTTCTTTACTGGCTTTAATAATCCGAATATTTTCTTTGACCAGGTTCATGAAAATAACGCTCAAAACTACCGTTCACAGTATCTATACCTGGCCTATGAATATGCAAACAGAAATGATATGGCTAAGGTTAATGAAGTTTTAGATAAAATGAACGGGAATTTCCCTGCAAACGTTATTGAATTTGACTACAGAATATTGTATGATGTTTGCATGTTATACTTAAGGGCTGGGAACCAAGCCAAGTTTGACGAGTACTCTCCGCAGGTAGAAACAAAAGCCATAGA
>DASXTZ010000205.1:0-6737 GCA_036505135.1 Ignavibacteria bacterium | reverse complement strand
TTTGAAACGAAAGCACCTGAAGCTTATTATTACATTACGCCTGTAGAAAACAATTGGACTGAAAAGCAAAAAGATGAATGGCTTACCTCGTTTAATTATTATACTACAGATATTGTTTCAATTCATGAAGCATATCCGGGGCACTACATTCAATTTCTCCATTTAAATTCCTCACCGGCAAGTAAAGTGCAAAAAATATTTGGCAGTTATGCCTTTATTGAAGGATGGGCGCATTATACCGAGAGAATGATGGTTGAAGAAGGATTCGGAAGGGATAAAGATTCTATAACTGCGGCAAAATATAAGCTTGCACAGCTTGATGAGTCACTTCTAAGGCTTTGCCGCCTTTGTGTATCTGTTAAAATGCATTGTGAAAGGATGTCAGTTGAAGAGGCAACTAAATTTTTCATGGATAATTGTTATTATGAAAGAAAACCCGCTGAACAGGAGGCAATAAGAGGCACCTTCGACCCCGGTTATTTGAATTATTCACTTGGCAAGTTTATGATATTAAAGCTAAGGGATGATTATAAGAAGCAGGAAGGCTCTAATTATTCGCTTCAGAAATTTCATGATAAAATGCTTAACAGCGGAATGCCGCCAGTTCCGATGTTAAGAGAAATTCTTCTGAAAGATAAGAATATTTGGAATGAAATATTATAGTCCAAAAAAATAGACAAATTGGTAACATTTCAATAGTTTAGTTTTATTTCACTTATTTCTGATTGAATTTCTTACTATTTTTGTTATTATAGATGAGCTAATCCCATTTTTCCTTCCTTGAGGAGGTTATGGAGATGAAAACGTATACACGAAAGGGAATTCTATGCTAACCCAAAGCAAACGTATGGCGCTTCGAAGCGGGAACCAGATGGTAGCAGAAGGAGCGATTAAAGCGGGATGTAAATTCTTCGCAGGATACCCTATAACACCGGCTTCAGGAATATATAAAGGAATGATAGATATGCTTCCGCTGGGTGGAGGAGTTGCTGTTAGCTCACCCGATGAAATTTCGGCACTTGCTTATTGTGTTGGTGCATCAATGCGGGGTTTTAAAGCTATGACGGCTACCTCGGGGCCGGGATGGGCGCTTATGATTGAAACAGTTCAATATGCCCTCATAACTGAAACACCCGTTGTTATTTGCGTTGTTCAAAGGCTTGGGCCGAGTACCGGAGGTGCTACACAGGGTGGACAGGGTGATATTTTGATAACAGAATTTGCATCAAGCGGCGGTTATACTATACCCGTCTTATATCCAACTAATGCTAAAGAATGCTATGAGCTTACGGCTCTTGCTTTTAACTGGGCTGAGAAATTAAGGTCGCCTGTTATTTTGCTCTCTGATAAAGAAGTCGGAATGACGATTGAGAGCGTTGACTACTCTAGTTTAAATGAACCAGCTTTAATAAATCGTCACAATATCCATAAAACAGATCTGGATTTTAAGGAATGGACAATGTATGGATTCGATTCACCCGATATGATAGCAAAGTTTGCTCCGGTCGGGGGAGATATAAAAGTTACTGCAACCGGTTCAGCTCACAATTCTGAAGGGAATTTAAAAAAGAATGATGTTGAAACTATTTCAATACTTAAACATCTCGAAGAAAAAATACAGATTCATAAAGATGAGCTTGTACTTGTAAAAGAGGACCTTGAGGATAATGCTGCTACACTTATAATCAGCTTTGGTATTACGGCAAGAACGGTAATGGAAGCGGTAAAAGAAGCCCGGCTGGCGGGGAAAAAAGTATCGGCGTTAACGATTCACAGTATGTTTCCTATACCCGAAAAGGAAATAATGAAATGCACCTCTGCGGCCAGAAGAGTTATTGTAGCAGAGGAAAATATAGGCGGGCAGTATAGAAAATTAATCCGGCATCTTTTGATGGGAAAAGAAATTGGGATTAATAAAATAGGTGGAATGATTTCTCCAAAAGAAATTATTGAAAGGATAGTCTAGCAATCATGAATATAGTCGATCCATGTTCTTATATGACACAGGGAGCTGTAATGCCTTTCTGCAAGGGGTGCGGACATTCAAATATTCTTAAAAGGATTAACGAGGCTTTGTCATTATTGAATTTAGATCCCAAAGATGTTTGCCTTGTGACTGATATAGGCTGCATTGGCCTGGCAGATGCCCTTTTTGATAAAGTCCACACGGTTCATACAACTCATGGCCGGTCAACAGCATTTGCAACGGGTATAGCGCTTGCAGATAAGATTCTTGCAGAAAAAAAATTAAAGACAATTGTGCTTATCGGCGATGGGGGTTCAATGATAGGCCTTCTGCATATAGTTAATGCTGCTTTAATAAATGTTGATGTAACAGTTATAGTTGCAAATAATTTTCTCTTTGGAATGACAGGCGGGCAGCAATCGTCATTGACCCCGGAACATTTTGTTACACAAACAAGCCCTTTTGGCAGTTTAACGCCTTCATTAGATATATGTGCAGTGGCAGAAGCATCAAAAGGCGGCTTTATTGCGCGGAAAACCTCAACAGATAAAGATTTGACGGATGTAATTGCATGGGCTGTTGCTCATAATGGTTTCTCTATAATTGAAGTGCTTGAGCTATGTACTGAACATGCTGTGAAACGAAATGACCTCAAAGGAAATTCTCTTACAGACCTGGCGGAAACGGAGGGACATAAAATGGGCATTATAAAAGAAAGTGTTGAGAGGAAGGAATTTAGCAGGAAATATTCTGATGATGCAAAAAGTCATATGGCTAAAATAAAGCCTGCTAAGTTCATCGAGCCTAAATTGGAACATAATCTTTCCAGGCCAATTGGTATTGTTATATCGGGAAGCGCCGGGGAGCGTATACAATCCTCTGCGGGTTTTCTTTGCGAAGCTGCTGTAAATTGCGGGTTGTATATTACTCAGAAAAACGATAATCCGGTAACGCAGGGCTCGGGATTTTCTCTTTCTGAAGTAATAATAAGTCCCTGTGAAATAAATTATACCGGTGTTGATATAGCAGACTATGTTATTATTGCCAGTGAAGACGGAATGAAAGAATTAATTAATCAGAATGTATTTGATAGAGTTAATAATGATACTATTTTTATAATAGATGAAAGCATTAGCTTTTCAAGTAATGGATTTAATGTTTTATCTCTTCCTCTGAGAAAAAGCTGTGGCAACGATAAAGCTGCACTCGGTGCTATCAATTATTTTGTGAAAAAGTACAATCCTTTCCCTCATAACCGGTTAAAGGATATTGTTGCAAAAAAATATGAAAAGTATGAGGGGGTTTTTAAAAAAGAATATTACAAATTAGTAAATGCTGATACAGAAGCCGGGAAAATCTAAGCAGCAGCTTTTATCATGTCTTGCAAAGCTGAAAGTCGAATTCAAAGCGCAAGTAGCTGAAAATGATATTATAATTACTGATATTGCCGACGGCTATTTAATTAATGCTCAAAAAAAAGTTTTGTTCCTGACATTTTGGGTAAAAGCCAAAATAATTGCAGCTAACGGTGCTTTTGAGCTTACATGGGAAACAAATGCACCTGAAAATAAGGTAAGAGAAGCCCTTGATAATATTATTAAGTTTTTAGAAAAATGCTGAATTCTTATACCATTTCAACTTTATTTAATTTTAATATCCATGAAATCTGCCCTATATGCATAGGCTCATGCCTGATGGCATGTTTTAATACAGTTCTCTTATCCGATTTACCGCCGAAAGTTGCATTAATATAGTTTGGCTCATCAAGCTGATTATCATTAGTTTCTTTTAAAACTTCAACAGCCTTTGAATGAATGTCATCAAATAACTTCAATATCTCTTCAAATTCAGGTTTTGTTTTAACTTCTTCAGGATTTGAGCCAAAACCGTATTCATCCAGCCAATGGTCATCCATGTCTTTTCCCCCGATTCCCTGGATTATAAGGAACCGTTCAGTCCATACAAGGTGAGTTACTATCCAATAAGCTGAATTGAATTTAATTCCATTTATTTCTATCTGATTGTGTATCTTTTCTTTATTGAGATTGCCGATATAAAGCTTTGATAAATTTCGAACCGATTCGTAAGCCCCAAGCAATGTTTGTACTTCTGTTTTAGACATATAGTTTGTTTTTTTATTTCAACAAATATATTAATTAAAAGATAACCCGACTTCTTAAAAATTGCTATTTTAAATCAAGTCTGACAACATTTTCTATATGAAACGTGTGCGGAAACATATCTACCGGCTGCATTCCTGTTATATTATATTTTTCGGACAATAACCTAATATCCCTGGCTTGGGTGGTGGGATTGCATGAAACATATATAATTTTTTTGGGTGCTAATTGCAAAATGTATTCAGCATCTTTAGGATGAATGCCGCTTCTGGGAGGGTCCAGAATAAATGTAGTATAAGCCTGGATTTCGGCTTTCGTGGGAATGGGAGAATGAAGAAAAACTTTCACATCATAAGCTTCAAACCTACAATTAGTTATATTATTTATTTTAGAATTTTCTTTTGCAGATTCAATGGCATCAGAACTTAATTCAACTCCATAAACAGAAGATACTCTGTCAGAAATGTAAAGAGAAATAGCTCCGCACCCGCAATACAAATCCAGGATATTCTCATCTTTTTGAAAGTCACCAATCTTAATGATGGTTTCAAATAATTGTTCACATTGCTTTGAGTTAGTCTGAAAAAATGAGAAGGGGCTGATTTTGAACTGAATTTTTCCTATTGTTTCTTCTATATAACCTTTCCCATGCAGAAACTTAAATTTTTCTGCCTGAGCTACTTGCGCTTTGGCTGATGAAATAGAATGAATTATTGTTATATCAAATCCTGAAGTATTAATATTATTTAATAAATAATTAGAATATTGCTCCATTAAATCTTCATCTTCTTGGGAAGTAATAATATTAATCAGCAAATCATTTTTATTTGCAGATTGCCTGATTATCAAAAATCTCAAAAAACCTTCGTGGGTTTTAGTTGAATATATAGAAATATTCCGGGACTTAAAAAAATCTCTTGTAAAGTTAAGTATCTGATTTGATAGATCAGATTGAAGCAGACATTCATTAATATCGATTACTTTGTCAATAAAACCTGGCTTATGAAATCCAAGCGCAAAAGATTTGTCATTATTATCTTTCATAATATCTTCTTCGGTCAGCCACCGATTTGAAGAGAAGGAAAATTCCAGCTTATTCCTATAAAAGTATTGGTTATCAGAACCAATTACGGAAGGTACCTCAATATTTTTAAAGCCGCCGATTCTGGTGAATGCGTTAATTACATTATTTCGTTTTATCTCAAGCTGATGGTTATAATTAATATGCTGCATTTTGCAGCCGTTGCATGTTCCGAAATAATTGCATTTAGCTTCTGTTCGGTATGAAGAAGCCTCAAGCAGCTTAACAAGCCTTGCTTCAGCGAGGTTTTTCTTTGTCTTGTAAACTCTGGCCTGTATCCTGTCTCCCGGAACTGTATTTGGAACAAATACAGCGAAATTTCCGCCCGTTTTCCCAATACCGCTTCCTTCAAAGCCAATGTCTTCTATAACTAACTCGAGTATTTCATCTTTTGAAGGTTTATCCTCCGAAGAAGCCCCGCGGACATTAAATTTATGTTTCAATAAAATTCTAATTTTAGTATTATTTACGAAATAATTTTACACTATTATACATTCCGAGCTGAACGAAGTTATTTTAGTAGATTCTTAGCTTTGCTCGAAATTGTTTTTATTCCATCACGCACAAATATAGTTATACTGATTACGTAAATAAACTTAATTGAACTAAGTGAGAAATAAAGTTCTTGCAGATGCAAAACGGGTAATTCAAATAGAACGTAAAGCCCTGCACAGTATAGAAAAAAAGCTGGATAACAGCTTTTCAGAAGCTATTGATTTAATTTATAAATGCAAGGGTAGAGTAGTTGTAACAGGCGTTGGAAAATCCGGTATAATAGCCCAAAAAATTGTTGCAACCTTTAATTCCACCGGTACCCCGGCAATTTTTTTGCATTCTGCCGATTCCGTGCATGGTGATCTTGGTATGATCCAGCCGCGGGATGTTGTGATTTGTATTTCAAAGTCCGGCGATACATTCGAGCTAATCCAGCTCCTTCTTGCTATAAAACAATTTAATGTCAAAATAATTTCAATTGTCGGCGATACCGATTCAAAGCTGAACGATCTATCTGATGTTATTATTGATGCTTCCGTTGGCCAGGAAGCGTGCCCGCATAATCTTGCGCCCACTACCTCAACTACTGCAGCATTGGTGCTTGGAGATGCGCTTGCTATTGCTTTGCTTAAGAAAAAGGATTTTTCACGCGAAGAATTTGCCATGCTCCATCCCGGGGGTATTATCGGCAGAAAAATGCTGTTGAGAGTAAATGAGCTTATGATAAGGAACAGCGGTATTCCTAAAGTAAAGGAAAATACATTATTTAAAGACCTTGTTTTTGAAATTTCATCAAAACGGCTGGGCTGTACATGCGTTGTAGATAAGAATGGAAGGCTAAAGGGTATTATAACAGATGGTGATATACGCAGAACTCTGCAGAACTATGAAAATGTTTCTGAAATCAGAGCGAAGGATATTATGAATAAAACGCCTAAAACAATAAATGAAAACATGCTTGGTGAAACGGCGCTTGAATTAATGGAAAAATATGCGATTACACAGCTGATAATAACAGATAAGAAAAAGATGCCAGCCGGAGTTGTTCATTTGCATGACCTTGTTAAAGCAGGCT
>DASXTZ010000204.1:0-4988 GCA_036505135.1 Ignavibacteria bacterium | reverse complement strand
ACTCTTTTTGTAAATTTTTCAAGCTCGCAAAATACAACTGTTGAAAAATTTAAATACCCTCTGGAAAGAGAGTTAGAACCAAATGTTCAGCCTTACCCCGGACCAATTGAAACCAATCCTTCATCTCCAATATTCTTTAATATAAATATATCACAGAACTCTGCACCTCAAAACGAGCCTTCCGTAGGAATCAGCAGAAAAAATCCAAACAGGGTTGTGGCTGCATGGCGTGACTTCCGGTACGGTGTCGATCCAAATGCGAACCGCAGGGTTGGTTACGCTTATTCTACCAATAGCGGCTTAACATGGCAAACCGGACTTCTAGATTCCACTCTATTACCGGGCTTAACAAGAAACAGCGACCCTGTTGTTACGGTTGATACAGCTGGCAATTTTTATATTGCAGTTATATCAATAAATCCATCAGGCAGTAACCTTACTCTTGCTCTCTATAAATCAACAAACGGTGGAATGACTTTTCCAAATGCCTATATTGCTTCCCAATCAGGTACTGAAGATAAAGAATGGATTACTACAGACCTTTCCCCTATAAGTCCGTTTTTAAATACACTTTACATTAGCTGGACAAGTTTCTCACTTGGAGGAATACGGCTGACTAAATCCACAAATGGCGGTGTAAACTGGTCAGTCCCGGTAGCAGTAAGTGCTGGCGGCGGCGTTCAGGGTTCAAGCATATGCATTAGCCGTAATGGACAGATCAATGTAGTGTGGGTATCGGGAACAGCCACTACAACAAGAATAAATTATGACAGGTCAACAAACGGAGGAACTTCATTCGGGACAGATTTAATAATCGCAGAAGGACTTGACCCCGTAGGTCTTCCCAATAGCGTTGGTACTTTCCCTTCCATAGACGTTGATAATAGCACCGGAATACGAAGCGGATGGTTGTATACTGTATTTGCAGATAACCGTAACGGTGATTGCGATGTTTTTCTTACAAAGTCAACAAATGCAGGTGTGAACTGGTCAACGCCGGTCAGAGTTAATAATGACGGAATGGCAAACGGAAAGATACAATATTGGCCGACTATTGCTGTGGATGAGCAGGGTAACATCGCCATTCTATTTATGGATAGCCGCAATACTCCGAATAATACTATTATAGAAGCTTTCATAGCGCGTTCATATGATGGGGGAGTTACATTTACAAATGAGCTTGTCAGCTCTGAGCAAAGCCCGACAAACACACCGGGCAGTAATGTAAGATTCGGTGACTATATTGATATAGATTATTTAGGAGAAAACATTGTACCGGTATGGACGGATGAAAGGCTCGGCGGCTTTAATATGGATATATACTCAGCCGAAATTACGGAAGTTCTTGCTGTAGATCCGAAAAATGGGACAATCCCGGATAATTATTCACTGCATCAAAATTATCCAAATCCGTTTAATCCAACAACTAGTATCTGGTTTAGTCTGCCGGAAGAATCTTATATAACTCTTAGTATCTATAATTCACTTGGAGAGCTGCTGGAAACCCCTGTTAAGGGAACATTACGTGCCGGAAAATTTAGCGTGAGATGGGATGCAGATAAATATTCAAGTGGGGTATATTTTTACAAATTAATCAGCTCAAGCGGCTTTACCGATACTAAAAAAATGATGCTTGTAAAATAACTTTCTGAATTCATCCGATGGCTTACAGTCATCGGATGAATAAATAACCCACATACATGTTAAATTCGAATTACAAATTCACTTGTGTTGAACGTTTTTTAAAGTATGTTCAAATAGATACCCAGTCTGACCCTGATTCGCCAACATATCCCTCAACTGAAAAACAGAAAAACTTAGGGAAACTTCTTGTAAGAGAGCTTAAACAAATGGGTATTAAAGATGCTCAGCTTGATAAATTCGGGTATGTTTATGCAACGGTTGAGTCTAACACAAAGAAAAAGGCGCCCGTTATTTGTTTCTGCTCGCACATGGATACCTCTCCTGAAACAAGCGGGGCAAATGTTAAGCCGGTTGTTCATGAAAAATATGACGGCGGCGATATTATTCTTCCGGGGGATACTTCACAAATATTAAATCCTGAAAAATACATTGAGCTTAAAGACCAGGTTGGAAATGATATAATAACTTCAGACGGCACAACTCTTTTAGGTGCAGATAACAAGGCAGGAGTGGCTGAAATAATGGATGCAGTAAATTATTTTCTCTCAAATCCTAAAGTTAAGCACGGGAAAATACGCATTTTATTTACGCCCGACGAAGAGATTGGCAGGGGAGTGGATAAAGTAAATATGAAAAAACTTGGTGCTGATTTCGGCTATACGCTCGATGGCGAAACCCTGGGGCAGGTTGTAGATGAGACATTTTCAGCCGATTCGGTTACTATTACGATAAATGGTGTTATAACTCACCCCGGCTTTGCAAAGGGGAAGATGGAAAATGCTATTAAAATAGCTTCTGAAATCATAAGCCAGCTGCCTAAAGACTATCTTTCCCCTGAAACAACGTACAAAAGAGAAGGTTTCATCCATCCAGTTTCGGTTACAGGCGGAGTTGAAAAAACTATCATAAAATTTATTATACGCGATTTTAAAGACCAGGGTTTAACTGATAAGGAGACATATCTAAAGAACTTGACCGAAAAAGTATTATCTGCTTATAAAAATAGTAGTTATACTTTTGAAATTAAGGAATCTTATCGCAACATGAAACATGTTTTGGAAAAGTATCCCAACGTAACTGAATATGCTATTGAGGCAGTCAAGCGGGGTGGAATAGAGCCGATAAAAGACATAATAAGAGGCGGCACTGATGGTTCAAGGCTCTCGTTTATGGGCCTGCCTTGCCCTAATATCTTCGCCGGTGAGCATGCATTTCATTCCAAACATGAATGGGTATCCGTCCAGGATATGCAAAAAGCTGTGGAAACTATTGTGAACCTTGCAGTAATTTGGGAAGAAAAAAGTTAAGCAAGGAAATCAACATGAAGCTAATTAATTCAAATAGCCTATCATTAACATTAGATAACTTCAATCAAGCGTATCAATCAGATAAAACTATTTCCGCGACCGATAAAAAACAGCTTGCAAGCTGGCTCGCTTCACGGCAGGGGATTGGTAGATCATACGCGGGTATGGTCTCTCCGACTGAATATGACTATAAAAACGGAGTTACTTTATACACAGGCGAAAAGATTGATATGATCGCCTCAATAGGGCACATAATGGGAGAGGAA
The DNA here is from genome assembly GCA_036505135.1 of Ignavibacteria bacterium. Classification (GTDB taxonomy): domain Bacteria; phylum Bacteroidota; class Ignavibacteria; order Tepidaquicellales; family OLB5; genus DASXTZ01. The sequence continues at coordinate 1,771 of DASXTZ010000204.1, read as the reverse complement.
GCGTTAAGAGCATTATATCTGCTTGATGTGAAAAATGATGATGTACAGGACGCAATTGTCAATTCAAGGAACGGGCTAAACAAAGCAATAAAGAGGTCAATTTCTCTCGGGCATGATGTAAAAGGGACCTATTGCTGCGGTAAATGTTCGGCCGCATACTGGCGCAATCTCAGCGCTGAGGGCGTTGAGAAAAATAAAAACATTCTTAACGCCGGCTTAAAAGTGCTAAATAAAATGCGTGATGGTAATGGTAAATGGAGAAAATTCCCGTTTCATTATACAGTTTTAAGCTTGATTGGAATAGATCTCCCTGCCACAAAAGATGAGCTTAGATACGCAGAGCAATCCCTTTTACGAATTGCAAGGCGGGCAGCTTATAGTAAATATGAAAAAAGAAGAAAGATGATTGCTGAAAGAGCACTGGAGCTAATTAATTGAGAAATTCGCACTTATAATTATTAATGTACTTTGTTTCATAAGCTTGCAACCTTTTTGCAAGAATAATACTCAAAATAGATACTGATACAACTTAAAATTGAAAGTTTGAGGATAAATAAAATGAAAAAAAGAAGTATACTTATTGTATTATTGATTCTCGCTTTTTCTTCGTTCTCATTATCTCAAGATATGTGTAAAACTGTAGAAATGGGGGTGAGAGATGTTTATAATATTTTTAGTTCGAATGACCTAAGTAAACTAAATATGTATATTGAAGAGGATTTCCTGGACCATACTCCGGTCGAAGGACAGGAACCGGGCTTAAACGGATTTATGAAATGTCTTGAGAAAAGGCAACTGTCGTACACGGATTTGAAATTTACAATTAAAGAAATAGTGGTCAGTCCCGACGGCAGGAAAGCTTCAGTATTGTTTAATTTGACCGGAACGTATGCAGGGGATAACAAGGATAAAAATAGCAAGATAGATGTTATTGGGATTGATTTTCTGCTTTTTAGCGACAAGTACAAAGCAAAAGAGCGGTGGGGATACTTTCAAGCTGAGGATATGATAAAATAGTTAAATTAATAAATTAAACTTTTTTCGATTGAGTGTCAGGTCAGAGGATATTATACAACAATGCGGGTATTAACGAAGCTTTTAATTCCTAAACCCCGGTTTAGGAATACTTTGTTGGAAGAAACACTGTTTCTCAAATCTCAAATTCTTCGTATCAATGTTACGAGACTGGAGTTTCGTAACTAGAAACGAAGAGGGTAGCTTCCCCTGTTCTGGATAGCTAAAAATACTCAATTTAAAAAATTCCTAGCTTGATAAAAACAGCATTGCTTCTTTCATCAAAAATTAAGCGTTAACCCGCCGTTTACATAGGTATTTTTAATTATTCCGGGCGAGAATTGGCTTGTTAGTACAGCAATATTTGCCGCAAAATTGTTCTGTTTAAAACCTACTCCAAACGTAATAAAATATTGGTCGTAATCGCCAATAGGATCTAACCACTCAAAATCAGGTTGGGTTTTTCTGTAATCAAGCAGTGTGAAGAATCCACCTCTTAATGTCCATTTTTCTGTAATATTTCCTTCAATACCAATATGAGCGTCATGACGGTCCTTTAAACCCTCCTGCATTGACGTATTTGTGTAATTATAATCAGCAGATACCTTGATATTTTTGTTAAAGGAATATTCTATTCCAGCTCCGGTTTTCCACGGATAATTTGCAATTTGTATCTGTTCACCCCCAACAATGCTTGGAAATGAGGACTTAACTTCTGATTTGCCTCCTGAAACAACTTTAGCGCCAATTGAGATTT